>JBJTKE010000321.1:0-8377 GCA_046096285.1 Chloroflexota bacterium | reverse complement strand
GCTGCGCCGGTCGGCGTCTGGCCACTCGGCCAGGTGGCGCGGCGCGTGCATCACGTGCTGCACCCCCTCCAGCAGCAACGGCCCCCGCTCCGACCCCACGTTCAGCAGTCCCTTCATCCGAAGCACCCGCTCGCCGTGGCGGTGCAGCAGCAGCGTCAGCCAGATGCCGAACATCCTCCAGTCCAGCGATTCGTCGAAGACCAGCGTGTGCGAGGTCACCGCGCCCGCCGCGGCATG
The DNA here is from genome assembly GCA_046096285.1 of Chloroflexota bacterium. Lineage (GTDB taxonomy): Bacteria > Chloroflexota > Chloroflexia > Thermomicrobiales > UBA6265 > CADCWF01. The sequence continues at coordinate 8,140 of JBJTKE010000321.1, read as the reverse complement.
CCGGACGGCCGGGGCGGCCGCGTCGAGCGCCGGGGCGGCGAGCCCGATGGCGCGCGGCGCGGCGGGGTCCAGCGCAAGGTCCAGGTCGAACCGCCCGTGCTGCCCCGGCACGACCTCCGCCGCCGGGTTGATCGCCGCCACCGCGGCCCGCAGTTCTCCCTCCCGCTCCGGCGGCGCGAGGTCGAGTTTCGTCAGCACCACCAGGTCCGCCGCCGCCACCTGCCGCAGCGCCTCGCCGTAGGCCGCCAGGTTGGAGCGCCCCGCCACGGCGTCCAGCGTCACCAGCGCGCGGTCCATCCGGTAGCGGTTCCGCAGCACCGGGTCGGAGACGATGGTGTGCAGGATTGGGCCGGGGTCGGCGAGCCCGGTCGTCTCGATGATCACCCGGTCGAACGGTTCCCCCGCGCCGCGCTCCTTCCGCGCCAGCAGGTCGCGCATCGCCTCCGAGAGGTCCTCCCGCAGCGAGCAGCAGACGCACCCGTTGCGCAGCAGCGTCGTCCGCTCGTCGGTGTGGCGCAGCAGGTGGTGATCGATCCCCACCTCTCCGAACTCGTTGACGATCAGCGCCGCGTCCCGCGCCCGCGGGTCGGCCAGCAATGCGCGGATCAGCGTCGTCTTGCCGCTCCCGAGGAAGCCGGAAACGACCAGCACCGGGATCGCGTGGGCGGGCTGGCTCACCGGCCGCCCCGCGCGGCCCGGTCCGCCCGCATCGCCGTCCGCTCGGCCAGCGAGGCGAGGAAATCCGGATCCAGCGGGTCGAGTTCCCGCCCGGACATCTTCTCGGCCTCATCCCAGACCGTCGCCAGATCGTGCACCACCGCGGAGTTGCCCTTGGGATCGCGCAGGATGTAGGAACTGCCCTCCCAGTCCTGCAGCGTGATGGCATAGGCCCCCAGCACCACCCCGACCAGCCGCGCCCGCTCCCCCCGGTCGCGCAGCCGCTGCCCGCGCCGCTGCACGTGCACCTCGAGCGCGATCACCCCGTCCACCGCGTCCGGCTGCGCCTCGGAGGCCGTCTCGGACCAGTGATCCTCGATCCACAACTGGTTGCACAGCACGCACATGGCGGCGCCCTCGCTCGATGCCGGGAATCCCTCCCGGCAAGGGTACTGCACCCCGCCCGGGCGGAGCCGCGGGGCCGGGCGCCGCCTCGCCATCCCGGCCCGCGCTAGACTCCCCCGGCACGCCCCGGAGGGATCGTGGACACGCGACCGGCCAGACCCCGTTTCGACATCCTCGCCGTGATCATGCTCGGCGGGTTCGTCAACTTCCTGACCATCATCCAGTTGAGCCCGCTGGTGCCCGCCATCGCCGGGGAGTTCGGCGTCGGCATCGCCCTCGCCGGGCAACTCGCGACCACCACCGCCATCGTCTCCTTCCTCGGTTCCATCCTCGCCACGCCGCTGATGGACCGCTTCTCGCGCCGCGCCTGGATCCGCGCCGAAGCCGCGCTGCTCGTTCTCGGGCTCGCCGTCTCGGTGGCGGCGCCCTCCTTCCCGGTGCTGGTGGCCGGCCGCGCCATCGCCGGGCTGGGGCTCGCGGTGCTCACCGCCAACGGCTACGCCGTCGCCCGCGAGGTCTTCGCCGAGCCGTGGCGCACCCGGTCGGTGGGGCTCTTCGTGTCGGCCAGCATCCTCGCCTTCATCGTCGGGCTGCCCGCCGTCGCCTCGGTCAACGAGGCGGCGGGGTGGCGGGCCGCGCTGGCCATCACCGCGCTGCCGCTGGCGCTGCTGCTGATCGGTTCGGCGCGCATCCCCGCGGTGCGGCCGCCTGCCGTTCCCGGCGGCCTGCTGGGGGCCTTCCGCGTCGTCGGCGGCCACCCGGAGGTGCTTTGGCTCTACGGCGCGCTCGCCGCGGTGATCGGGGCCTACGGCGGCTGGCTCGCCTACTTCGGCGCCTGGCTGGACGACCAGTTCGCCGTCGCCGCCTCCGTCCTGAGCCTGCTCTTCCTCGTGTCCGGCTCCGTCGAACTGGTCGCCAACAACCTGGTGCCGCCGCTCATCCGCAGGCTGGGACCCGCCCCGGTGGTGATTGCCGGGGCCGTCGCCTGCGCGGCGCCGCTGCTGCTGGCCGGCAGCGTCTTCGCCTCGGTGCCGGCCGCCTTCGTGATGGCCGCCCTGATGAACGTGGGCAGCGCCGCCGTGATCATCGGGGTCAACGCCCGCCTGCTGGCGGTGCCGACCGCCGCGCCCGGCGCGGTGATGTCGCTCGGCGCGGCCGCGAACGGGCTCGGCGGGTGGTCGGGGCCGCTGCTGGCTGGCTGGCTGCTGGCGGCGAGCGGCCGCTACCCCGACGCCTACCGCGCGCTCGGGGCGTTGGCCCTCGCCGCCGCGGGCTGCGTCCTGCTGGCGAGCCGCGCCCGCTCCCGCCCGGCCGCGGCCCCTGCCGCCGCCGCCGACGGCTGACCGGATCGGAAAACGGCCCATTTCCGGGGGAAACCGGAAGGGGTTGGGGTTAATGATTGACGAAGGTGGGGTATCCTGCCCGCGGTCCGGGGGTGGTGCGGCCGCGCGTCGGCCAGCAGCCTCCCGGGAGCCGGGCCCGGATGACCGGCGGCGAGGGGAAAGGAAAGGATCGGACGATGGAAGCCTACTGCGTGAAGTGCCGCAAGAAGCAGGAAATGTCGGCGCCCCGTGAAGTCATCATGAAGAACGGCCGGACCGCGCTCGAGGGCCTCTGCCCGGTGTGCGGCGGCAAACTCTTCCGGATGCTCGGCGGGGCGAGCGGCAACGACGAGCAGAAGGCTCCCGCGAAGAAAAAGAAGTCGTAGCCGGACGCCGGAGCACGCGTCAGGCGGACGGCGGCGAATGGCGGGCGGCGCGGCAGGACGCGCCGCCCGTTGCTGTTCCCGTTGCTGTTCCTGTTCCCGTCACCGGCGGGCGGCGGATTGTAACCCCGCGGCCTTGAACCGATGCTCTATTCTTTACCCTGAGGAGGCGGAGGCAGGCGGGAGTCCATGCGCTCGGCCGTTCCGGGAGGGCCTGGCCATGGATCACCAGCGATTCGACGCCGCCGTGCGGGCGCTCGGCCGCCAGGTGACGCGCAGGCGCGGGTTGGCGGCCGCCGCGGGCGTGCTGCTCGCGGCCTCGGGCCACGCCGCCGAGGCCCGCCGGAAGCACGACCGCACGACCGCCCGCGGCCAGCGCAAACGGGAGCCCGGCCCCTGCGGCGACGGCTCCCCCGAGGCCAACGCCTGCGTGCGCGGCAAGTCCTGCTGCACCAGGTACTGCATCGACGGCCTGTGCCGCTGCAAGCCCAACTACATGATCTGCCAGCGGGCCAGCCAGTGCTGCTCCGGGCGCTGCGTCAACGGGCGCTGCGACGGCGGCTGCGGCCGCGGCCGCGTTCCCTGCGAGGAAAACTTCAACTGCTGCGACGGCTTCGCCTGCATCCGGAACATCTGCAAGCGCAGCCGCACCGGGTCCTGCGACTCCTCCAACTGCAGCGGGTGCTGCGCAGGCTCCGTCTGCCGCTCCGGCACCGAGCCCGACTCCTGCGGCGCCGGCAAGGGCATCTGCGCCATCTGCAAGGCGAACGAGGTTTGCCAGGGCGGCGCCTGCGTTCCCGCCCCGGACTCCTGCCGGGCCACCTGCGCGGGCTGCTGCGCGTTCAATGCCTGCTATCCCGGCGATTCCGACGGCAGTTGCGGCCGCAACGGGGCCTTCTGCACCGTCTGCGGCGGTTCCACCCCGAACTGCGTCAACGGTTCCTGCACCGGCTGCGCCTCCGATGGCGACTGCCCGCCCGCCACCCCCTACTGCTCGGCGGCGGCCTGCGTCGCCTGCCGCACCGCCGGCGACTGCCCGGCCTCCGCCAACGCCTGCACCGGCGGCCAGTGCCGCTGCGGCGGCGGGGCCGCCTGCTCCGGGGCCGCCCCGGTCTGCTCCGCCGGAACCTGCGTCCAGTGCGCCGCCAATACCGACTGCCCCGGCACCGCCCCGGTCTGCTCCGCCGGAACCTGCGTCGGCTGCACCACGAACGGCGACTGCTCCCGCGCCACGCCGCTCTGCTGCTCCGGCGCCTGCACCGCTCCCGCCTGGCGAAACCAGACCGTGTTCGGCAACTTCGGCGTCGAACCCGGCGAACTCGACTCTCCCGAGTCCGTCGCGGTCACCGCGGACCTGCTCACCCTCTACGTCGCCGACCGCAAGAACCACCGGGTGGCGATCTGGACCCGCGCCAACACCTCCACCACCACCTGGACTAATCCGGGCTTCATCGGCTCCGGTCCCGGGTCCGGCGCAACCGAGTTCAACGCGCCCTACGGCGTGGCGCTCTCGGCGAGCGGCACGACGCTGTTCGTCTCCGACCGTGGCAACAACCGGGTGTCGGTCTGGACCCGCAGCGGGGCCGTCTGGAGCCACAGCCTCAACTTCGCCACCGCCGCCGGCAACCTCTCGCAGCCGCAGGGCATCGCCGTCAACGCCGCTGGCTCCATCGCCTGGATTGCGGACGCCGGCAACAATCGCATCGTCGTCTGGTCGAACGCGGGCGGTCCATGGGCCCAGCAGGGCGTCTTCGGCGGCGCCGCCGACTTCGACGGCCCCTACGGCGTGGCCGCCGCCGGCGACGACCAGACCGCGCTCGTCGCCCAACTGGCGCTCAACGCGGGCGCATCGGAGCCGCGGGTCTCCATGTGGGAGGAGGCGGGCGGCAGTTGGGGCGAGGAGGCGGCATTCGGCCCGCTCGGCTCCGCCGCGGCCGAACTGACCCGACCCCGCGGCATCGCCGTTTCCGCCGACGGCCTCACGGCCTGGGTCGCCGACACCGGCAACAACCGCATCGCCGTCTGGACGCGGGCCAACAGCAACGCCACGACCTGGACCAGCAAGGCCGTCTTCGGCAAGTTCGGCGTCGATCCCGACCGGTTCTCCGGCCCCAGCGGCATCGCCCTCTCCAGCGACGGCGTCACCGCCTGGATCGCCGACACCGGCAACAACCGGGTATCGGTCTGGGCCCAGGGCTGCCCGGCCTGACCCACGGCCCGGCCCGACAGAGAACCCCGCGGTCCCTCGCGCCTCGCCGGGTCCGGCCGGGCGTCAGGCGCTCCGCGCCGGCTCATCCGCAGCGGCGGCGGGTCGGGCCGCCGGTTTCCTCGCCGGGCGGCGAGCACGCGCGGCAGGCCGCTGGGCCCCGGGAGCCTCGGCAGGCGGCGCAGGCGGCGGGTCGGCCGTAGCCGCGGCGTCGGCGGCGGCGTCGGCTGATCCGTTGGCGGCTGCGCGCGCGGCTCGCGCCCGTTCCCGCTCCTCTTTCCGGGGGGACCCCTCGACCGGCGCGGCGGCGGCCGGATCGCCTTCGGGCTCGCGGCGCTTGTCCTTCTCCTTCGTTTTCTCCCGGTCCCGGTCCTTGTCCTTGCGCGTCCGGGTGCGGGTGCGTTTGGCCATGCGCATCGCGCGGTCGGCGATGGCGCGCTGGCGGCCGGCCTGCTTGCCCAGCGCCTCCTCGATCCGGCGCAACCGCGCATCGACGTCGCCGAGTTGCTGCTCCAGCCGGTTTTCCTCCGACTCGATCAGCAGCCCGGCCAGGTTCGCCGTCACCACGCCGAACAGCGCGATGCCCAGCACCATCAGCGCGATGCCGATCCCGCGCCCCGTGGGCGTCGTCGGGTACTTGTCACCGTAGCCGACCGAGGTCACCGTCGTCACCGACCACCACAGCGCATCGCCGAAGGTGCGGATCGACGCCGACGGATTCGCCTTCTCGGCCTCCAGCACCAGGTCCGCCGCGATGCTCACCGCGGCCGCGGCCGTGCCCAGCACGTAGATCAGCCGCCTGCTGCTCAGCAGCCTGCGGACCCCCAGCAGCCCGCGCGCCCCGGCGGCCACCGCCCACCACATGCGAACCGAACGCTGGGCGAGGAAGGCCTGCCCCAGCGGCGCGGCCACCACCGCCAGGTCCAGCCAGTGCCGCCGCAGCCACCCCCCGCGGTCGGGATTGAGGAGCAGGTGCGCCGCGGCGTTGAGCGCGAAGAGCGCCCACAGCAGGTAGCCGAGCAGGATCAGCGCATGATCCGCCGCGGGCTGAAGGTCGAGCGCATAGGGCGCCAGCGCGACCGGGGCCATCACCAGCGCCAGCACGGTCAGCGGGGCCTGCGCGGCCGACTCCAGCCAGGCCATGCGGCTGGCGCGCCACTCCCGGTCCATGCGGGAGGGGGTTGCGGCGGCGCTGGCGGCGGCGGGTTGCTGATCGATGGCGCGCTCCATTCCGGCGACTGGTTCCTGCCGTTCGTTCGTCTTAACCGGGTAAATCCGTCCGATAAAAAGATAAAGTCCGGTACGTTCAAAGAGTAGCAGGCTTTTTCACGAACGACAAACCGTTCCTGCGGATGTTCCTGTTTCGTGGCCTGCCGGCTGCGGGCGCGCGCACGTCCCGGCGGCCGCGGGTGTGCGCTACCATGCCGCGGTTCCCGCTCGCCGGCATGGCCGCCGGCGGACCACCCGGAGGCTTCGCATGACCCGCTCCCTCGCGAGCCGGTTCCTGCCGGCAGCGCTGCTCGCCCTCTCCTCCCTGCTCCTGCTCGCCGCCGTTTCCCCGCCGCCCGCCGCCGCGCGGCAGGAGGGCGGCGTCCCCCTGGTCGGCTTCCCCGAGCCGGGACAGTCGTTCCAGGGCGGCCAGGGCTTCTCCGATCCCAACCGCGCGGTGAACGAGATCGACCGCTTCTGGCGCGATACCCTCGCCGCCGCGGGCATCGCCTACCGGCCCCCGGCGGCGGTCGTTCTCCTCGATGGCCCGATCCTCACCCTCTGCGGCCCCGCCTCGCCCGAGACCTCCTTCGCCTTCTACTGCCCGCTCGATGAATCCATCTATTTCTCCCCGCTCGCCCTGATGGCGGTGATGGAGGAGTTCGGCGACTACGCGCCCATCACCATCCTCTCCCACGAATGGGGCCATCACGTCCAGACCGTGCTGCAGGTGCCCAACGAACGCGGCAACGCCTTCGAGTTGCAGGCCGATTGCATGGCGGGCGCCTGGACCCAGCACGCCCGCGACCTCGGCATGCTCGACAAGGGCGACGTCACCGAGGCCGCCGCCCTCTCCGCACGCTCCGGCGACGACTACAACGCCTCCCAGCAGGAACGCGGCGCCCACGGCATCGACGACGAGCGCATCGCCTCCTTCATGCGCGGCTTCGACGATGGCGTCGGCGACTGCGGCCTGCCGCTCGACGGCAACGCTCCCGCCCCCGCCCCCGGCTCGTCCGGGCAGCAGGTCCCGGCGCCGATGGCGCAAGCGACCTCGCAGCCGCCCGCGACCGGCGGCGTGCTGCCGCCTGCCCCGCAGGTTCCCGGCGTCGGCGCGTCCGTCAGCGCCTACATGCCGGAGCGGCTCGATCTGCCGCATTCCGCCTGCTTCGCCATCGCAGGCTCCAGTCCGATCACCTGGGAGCAGATGCTCATCCGCTTCTCCGACATGCCCGACCCCGCCACCGATCTCGGCGAACTCGGCTGGTCGGAGGCCTTCACCCGCCAGTTCGGCTGCGACAGCCCGCCCGCCGCCGCCGCCGCCTGGATCGACATCGCCGTGCACCGCTTCGCCACCCCGGCCTTCGCCCAGGGCGCCGTTCCCTACTACGCCGTCGCCCGCCGCGCCAACACCGCCCTCCAGGCCACCACGCCGCCCGCCTTCGGCGAGGCCTCCGCCGCCGTCGTCGGCCCCGCCGAAACCGGGACCGAACTCACCTACTACGTCAGCCGCGGCACCCTGCTGGTGCGCGTCACCGGCGTCGCCGCTGGCCCCGCGCCCCTCGCCGATGTCGCCGCGGTGACCCGTCAGGTGCTCATCATGGTCGAGGCGGGCGAGTGGGGCCTCAACCAGGACGCCGCGACCGCCCTCCAGTTGCTGCCCGACCGCCCCGCGCTTCCCTATTCCCGCTGTTTCCGCGAGGTCGCCCGCGGGGTCCACACCCCGGCCGCCGTCCTGCCAGCCGATGTCGTTGAAGGCTGCGCCGGTGACCTGGCGGACGGCGCCTATCTCGACTTCCGCTGCGACACCCCGCCGCCGGGCGGCGCGAACTACGTCGGCATCGTGATGCACCATTTCCAGACCCCGGCCCTCGCCCTGCAGGCCCGGGCCATCTGGGAGGGTTGGCCGACGGACCCCGCCCGAGAGGCGCGCGCCTGCGGAACCTCCGGCACTGTCC
>JBJTKE010000320.1:0-4786 GCA_046096285.1 Chloroflexota bacterium | reverse complement strand
ATCCTGCACTGGTTCGGGGTGGACTGGGACGAGGGCCCGGACAAGGCCGGCCCGCACGGACCCTGCCGCCAGAGCGAGCGGCTGCCCCTGTACCGCGAGGCGGCGGAGCGGCTGATCGCGGAGGGCAGGGCCTACCGCTGCTTCTGCACGCCGGAGCGGCTTGCGCAGGTGCGCGAGGGCCAGCAGGCCCGCAAGGAACCACCCGGCTACGACCGGCACTGCCGCGATCTGCCGGCGGAGACCGTCGCCGCCAACCTCGCGGCGGGGATGCCGCATGTCGTCCGCTTCCGGATGCCGCGGGAGGGGGAGACCGTGGTCACCGACCTGCTGCGCGGCGACATGGTGTTCCAGAACGTGAACATGGAAGACCTGGTGCTGCTGAAGTCGGACGGCTTCCCGACCTACCACCTGGCGAACGTGGTGGACGACCACGACATGGAGATCAGCCACATCCTGCGCGGGGAGGAGTGGATCCCGACCGCGCCGGTGCACCTGCGGCTCTACGACGCCTTCGGGTGGGATGCGCCCGCGCTGGCGCACATGCCGCTGATCCTGGCGCAGGGGGGCGGCAAGCTCTCGAAGCGGCACGGCAGCACGGCGATGGAGGAGTTCCGCTCGCAGGGCTACCTGCCCGAGGCGCTGATGAACTACCTGGCGCTGCTGGGCTGGAGCCTCGACGGCGAGCGGGAGATCTTCAGCCGGGAGGATCTGCTGGAGCTGTTCACGCTGGAGCGGGTGAACCCGTCGCCGGGGACGTTCGATTACGCCAAGCTGAAGTGGTTCAACCAGCACTACATCAACCACATCATCAGCCTCGACGACCTGACGATGCGAGTGCTGCCGTTCCTCGCCGCGGCGGGGATGATCGACCCGGTGGCGGTGGGCAACCCGGACCACCCGGACGTGGCGCGGGCGCGGCCGGCGGTCGCGCTGCTGAAGGACCGGCTGGAGACGCTGGCGGACGCCCCGGAGCACCTCGGCTGCTTCCTGGTGGAGGCGTTGCCGCCCTACGACCCGCAGACGCTGATCCCGAAGAAGGGCACGGCCGAGGACACGCTGGCCGCACTGCAGGCGGTGGCGCGCGTGCTGCCGGAGGTGGACCTCGAGGACGAGGCGGCCGCGGAGGCGAGGTTCCGCGCGCTGGCGGACGAGCTTGGGGTGAAGGCGGGCAACCTGTTCATGCCGATCCGGGTGGCGGTGACGGGACGCACGCAGTCGCCGGGGCTGTTCGAGACGCTGCGGGTGATCGGGAAGGCGCGCTGCGAGGCGCGGGTGGAGCAGGCGATCCTTGCGTTGGGGGAGTCGGAGATGGCGGCGGGGTAGCGTGGTCCTTTTAGGTCTTGTCACATGGCTTTACCGTTCTCAATCAGCTGCCTTCCCGAGTTTCCGGCATCTCCCCAAGCTTCGTCAGAACGCAGTAATCCCTCGCGGCCACGGAATCACGAATTCATCGGAAAACTGAAATGACAGTGACCTACCGGCTGTCCGAGAGGTCGAATCTCCCCGATAGCCAAGAGATGAGATAATCGAATTGATTGGGATTGTTCCCGAGTCGATTGCCGTGACTTCAAGGAGGGTTCTCATGATTGGGCGATGGTTCAAGCGAGATTCGACCGAGAATAACTCTAGTGAATTCACGAAAAGCACCTATTGGTCTGAGGACAAAGATACCGATGACGATTACAGGAGTGACCGTCCACAGTACAATGGCGATCTTTATTATGAATCCATTGATGATGGCAACGACGAGCGGCCATTTTCGAATGAGTACGAATGATATCTAAAACATCGCTCGCGCATCTCCAAACTATCCCATCGGTAATCCTGGAAATCGAATGGTGTTGTACCTGCCACCCGCGAGCCGTTTACTCGCCGATGCCGGGAGCGGAGATGTCGATGGCGTACCCGGCTTCCTGGCCGGCGTTGTAGCCGGCGGCGTCCTGGGCGCGCATCTGGTAGGAGCCGACGCTGGCGAAGTGGTGGTCCATGACGGCCTGGACCTCGGCGTCGATGATGGGGCCGAGGGCCCAGGTGGCGGGGTCGGTTTCGCGTTCGAGGGCGGCGCGCTCGTCGATCAGGCGGCGCCAGAGGCCGTCGACGGCGCCGGTGCGGAAGGCGGCGGTCCAGCCGCGGCGGGCGGATGCGCCGGGGAGCGCGGCGCGTGCGCCGGCGAAGCGGCGGTGGCCGGAGGCGGGATCGAGCAGGAGCTTGGCGGCGTCGCGGTCGCGGAGTTCCTCCCAAGCCTCGCCGGCGAGGCGCTCGATGGCGATGCTGAGCCAGCGGTAGAGCTCCTTGACGGCGGCGAGGTTGTGCGGGTGGCCGACGAGGATGGCGCGGTTGGTGCCGGGATAGCGGACCGCGCGGCAGAAGTGGGACTGGGCGAGGGCGTGCAGCAGGTAGTGCCGCCAGGGAGCGGAATTGGCGACGGCGTACTCCTCGGAGCCGACGGCGTCGGCGCCGGGGTCGCCGGCCTGGCTTTCGTCGAGATCGGCCATCGAGAGGTTGTACTTGAGGAGCAGGCGGGAGAGCGCGGCGGCGGCGGCCTCGGCTTCCGCGAGGGTGCCCGCCCGGTCGGCGAGGGTCCTGATGCGGGAGAGGCGCTCCCAGACCTCGGTCCAGTTGGCGTCGTTCGGGTTCATGCGGCTCCAGGCTGGCGGCGGGTCGGCGCGATGCGGGAGGGGCCGCCGCGCGCCCGCCGTGCGATGATCCCGGCCATCATGACATATCGCGGCGGGAGCGGTCCCGCGCGGAGGGGTCGGCGGCGGAGGTGGCAGTGGGCATGGCGCGGCATCCGTGGGTGGCGGCGGCGGACGCGGGAACCCGCTGGGGCGTCCAGCTGGTGCTGGGAGACGACGGGCTCGGGGTGATCCGGGAGCGGGCGCGGCTGATCGAGCAGCTGGGCTACGACGGCTTCTTCATCTTCGACCACCCGGCCCTGCAGGCGGACAACTGGCTGTGCCTATCGGCGGTGGCGTCGGTGACGGAGCGGGTGCGGCTGGGGTCGTTCGTGAACTGCGTGACCTACCGCCACCCGGGGATGGTCGCGCGGTACGCGGCGGATCTGGACAACCTGAGCGACGGGCGGCTGGTGCTGGGGCTGGGGATCGGCTGGCTGAAGCCGGAGTTCGAGGCGTTCGATCTCGACTACGCGGCGGCCGCCGTGCGCTACCGGCAACTGGAGGAGGCGCTGGAGATCATTCCCGGCGCATGGAGCGGCGGGAAGTTCAGCTACGACGGCGAGCAGTGGCGGGTGCGGGACCTGAAGATCGCGCCGCCGCCGGTGCAGCAGCCGCGCCCGCCGGTGGTCATCGGCGGCAGCGGCGAGCAGCGGACGCTGGCGCTGGTGGCGCGCCACGCCGACGCCTGCAATGTGAACCAGGTGGAGAACACGGCGGAGGGCATGAAGGACATCGCCGGGGTGGCGGGGGTGCGGCGCAAGCTGGATGCCCTGCGCGGCCACTGCGAGGCGATCGGGCGGCCCTACGACGAGATCCTGCGCACCCATTTCACGATCAAGCTGGTGATCGGCAGGACCGATGCCCACGCGATCGGGAAACTGGAGGCCATTCTCGCTTCGCCGAGCACCTCGCCGGGCACGCGCCGGAGCCACCGCAGTGCCTTCGTGGTCGGCTCGGTGGAGACGGTGGCGGCCCACTACCGGGCGATCCTCGAGACCGGCATCCAGTACTTCGTGGTGCAGGTGGACGCCAGCGAAATCGAGACGCTGGAATTGCTGATGGGGGAGGTCGCGCCGCGGGTGGGGTAGCCCGATGGGACCCATCGTCAAGCCGACGGGGAGCGGCCCCGCCTGCGCCGGGATGACGGCCGTGCCGAGACCGCGGACACGGCATCCGGGAAGCGCGCTATTCCGCGGCGGGCGCCCAATCGTCCAGCGAGGCAAACAGGGCGTCGAGATCGATGGCGACGCCCGGTAATGCGGCCAGCGTCACGGTTCCCGGCGTGTGGATGGTCTCGCGATAGGCGCCATCGGGTTCGTGCACCCAGCGCTGGAGGATGCGCTGATATGGGTGTATCCGCCAGATTTCGGCGTCGCCGCGCGCCTTGTAGGTGAGAATCTTCACTTCCTGATCGTAGTCGCCGGTCGAGCGGGACCAGACCTCGACGACCAGGGGCATGGAGCCAACGTATGTTTCAAGCGCCTGAGTTTGGTCCCGCAGGGCAACAGCGTCCGAGGCTGGAACAACGACCACGTCCGGGATGAAGACATTCCTGTCCGACCAGCGGACGCGCGCCGTATTCGAGCGGACGCGGTACTGTCGTCGGTCCAGTTGGTTGCGGAGCATGTGGCCGAGTTCCTGGCCGAGGTCGTTATGCGCAAACGTCATGCCGGGTTTCGCCCGCGGCGAGCCGTCCCAGAGTTCCCATTGTCCTTCGAGGTCGCGCGCGGCGAGCGCCTCGTAATCGCAAGGTGACGTTTGTGCGGCGATGACCATGTTCGCGTCCTCCAGGGATGATGCTGGTCCCTGCTATGGTACACCCCGCAACCAGCGGCCCCACTCCCCACGCCCCTGCGGCCCCGCGGCCTCTCGCGATGGAGCGCTTTCCCGATGCACGGTGATTTCGCTGGGCTCGCCCGCCTGCTGCCCGGCGCGCTGATCGCGCTGGACTGGAACGGCACGACGGTGGACGACGCATTGCGGACCCGCGCCTGCCTGAACGCGGCGCTCGCGCCGTTCGGCGTGGGACCGTTCGATGAGGCGGCCTTCTCGGCGAAGTTCATGCTGCCGATGGAGGCGATGATGGCCGGGCTGGGCGTCGCGCCGGG
>JBJTKE010000319.1:0-4929 GCA_046096285.1 Chloroflexota bacterium | reverse complement strand
CGTCACGCGCGACGGCGAGGAGCAGCAGATCGGGGCGCCGCTCGCTGTCTACCACCCGCCGGCAACCGCCTTCGCCGCCCGGGTTCTCGGCAGCCCGTCGATCAACCTCATCCCGGGCGAACTCCAGACCGGCCCGGACGGCGCCCTGCTGCTGGCCGGCGACGGGTTCGCCATCTCCCTGCCATCGCGGCTCGCCGGCGCGGCGGCGGCCGCGCCATCGCGCCAGGTGCTGCTCGGCGCCCGCCCGGAGGACATCGCCATCACCGACGGCGGCGCCGGCCTGCCGGTGCGCATCGATCTGGTGGAGCCGATGGGCTCGCTCAACGTGATCTACGCCAGCGCGGGGGCGGCGAGGATCGTCGCCACCGTGGGTCCGAGCGCCGTCTTCGCCGCCGGGTCAACGGTCGCCGCCGCGTTCGACCCGGAGCGCCTGCACCTGTTCGACGCCGCATCGGGGGCGGCGCTCCCGGCCGGGTAGGCAGGAACTCCCGCGTCGCGCCCCGCCTCTCCCCGCACCCTACTCGAGGTTGGTGTGCCGCCCGCGAATCTGATCCAGCGTCTGCCCGCTGCGCTCCCGCAGGCGGATGGCCGCGATGTCGAAGAAGAGCAGTTCGAGCATCTCGAAGAGGGTGCCCATCGGCAGCACGCTGGTGCTCGCGGCGCCGCGGTCGTCGGCCAACGTCTGCGCGGGCAGGTGAATCAGCACGTCCGCCTTGCGCGACGTCTCGCCCTCCGGCTGCGCGGTGACCACCAGCACCCGGGCGCCTGCGTCGCGGGCAATCTCGATCATGGCGTTGGTGGAAACGAGCCGTCCCGGCCCGCAGACGACGAGGAACAGGTCGCCCGGGCCGAACGGCATCGCCGTCACGTCGCCCGCGACGTGGGCATCCATGCCGAGATGGGCCAGGCGCATGGCGAAGGCCTTGAGCATCAGCATCTCGCGGCCCCAGGCGAAGCAGGAGATGCGCCGCGCCGCCAGGACCTCGTCCACGAACCGGTCCAGCGTGGCGTCGGGGATGTTCGCCGCCGCCGCCCGCAACTCCTCGATCGCCCCTGCCGACCATGACGAATGACTTGCCGCCATCTTCCGCCCTCGTCCTCGCCCGGTGCCCGGAATCGCCGGGCGGCCCTAGTTCGCGCCGTGCGCGCCCAGCCTGCGCGCCAGCCTGCTCTGGAACACCACCACGACCAGCAGGAAGAACCCGCGGATCACATTTTCCCAGAACGGGGTGATCTCGAACGTGCCCAGCCCGCGCTCGAAGTTGAGCACGTTGAAGATCAGCCCCAGCAGCAGCGCTCCGACCAGCGTCCCGCCGATCGAGCCCACGCCGCCAGTCAGCAGCGTGCCCCCGACCACCACCGCGGCTATGGCCGAAAGTTCCCACCCCAGCGCACCGGTCGGTGACCCGGAGTAGGAAATGGCCGCGAGGAACGCCCCGGCAAGCCCGGCCAGCGCCCCGCTCGCGGCGTACACGACGATCAGCGTGCGGGTGATCGGCAGACCGGCCAGGCGCGCGGCCTCCTCGTTGCCGCCGATCGCCAGCACATGCCGCCCGTAGCGGGTGAAGTTCAGCACCACCGCGCCGAGCAGATAGAGCAGCGCGCACACCGCCACCGGAATCGACAGCGGGGCGATGCTGACCGGGCCGATCACGCTGCCGCCGAGGTTCGGGAATCCGGCCGCAAAATCGACCATCACCGGGGCGTTGCCTGAGAGCACCAACGCCGCCCCACGGGCCGCCAGCAGCATCGCCAGCGTGGCGACGAACGGCTGCATCCGGAAGCGCCCGATGAGCACGCCGTTGACGAGGCCGGCGACCAACCCGATGGCGATTGCCCCCAGCAGCGCCGGCCACAGCCCGTTGGGGCTGAGCCGGGCCGCGGTCACCGCGGACATCGCCGCCACCGAGCCCACCGACAGGTCGATGCCCCCGGACATGATCACGAAGGCCATGCCCAGCGCGATCACGAGGTAGTAGGAGTTGCTTTTCAGGAAGGCGTCGAACACGTTGTAGGAACTGTAGAAATTGGGGCCGTAGCGGAACATGCCGAACAGCACCAGCAGGATCAGCGCCAGCAGCGCGCCCTGCCGCTGCAACAGGCTGATCGCCCGGCTGCCCGCCCGCACCGCCTCCTGGTCGTCGCCATAGCCCAGGCTCAAACTGGACATCTTCGCTCCCTTGCGTCTACGACGACTGCTGCCGCTGCAGCAACACGGCGGCGACGATCACCGCGGCGATCACCATCCGGGCGACGCCGTCCTGCACGTTGTGCGAGATGAGCGTCGTCCGCAGCACCTGGATGATCAACGCCCCGAGCAGCGTGCCGACGATGGTCGCCCGGCCGCCCGTCAGCGGGGTGCCCCCCACCGCCACCGCCGCGATGGCGTCGAGTTCCATGTCCTTGCCGACGGTGTGCGGGTCCACCGAATGGTTGATCGCGATGGCGATCAGCCCGGCGAGTCCGGCCAGCAGGCCGCTCAGCGTGTAGACCGCGATCTTCACCCGGTTCACCGGCACCCCGGCGAGCCGCGCCGCCGACTCGTTGCCGCCCACCGCCAGCACGTAGCGCCCGAAGGTGGTCCGCCCCTGCACCCACGCCGCCACCGCGACGATCGCGATCATCAGCAGCACCTGGAACCGGATGCCGAGGATGGAACCGTTGCCGATGAACTCGAAGACCGGCAGCAGCGGCGAGCCGAGGTTGCCGAACTCCACCAGGCCGCCGTTGACGATCACCTGCGCGATGCCCCGGCCAGCAAGGAAGAGCACCAGCGTGGCGATGATCGGTTGCAGGCCGCCCGCGGTCACCAGCACCCCGTTGAAAACGCCCCCGAGTCCCGCCACGAGAATGGGCACGGCGAAGGCCAGCAGCAACCCCACCCACGGCGCACCGAACTGGTCGCCCGAGAGCAGGAAGAGCGGGGCCAGCACCCCGGCGATGGCCATCAGCGACCCGACCGAGAGATCGACCCCGCCGGTGGCGATCACGAACGTCATCCCGACCGCCACGATGACGATGGTCGCCACCTGCGTCAGGTTCACGTTCAGCGTGGCCACCGTCAGGAAGTTGGTGGTGAAGAAGGCGTTGTAGACCAGCAGCAGCAGCAGGGCCACCACCGCCCGCCCGGTCTGGTTCCCGAGGATGCCGCGGATCACGCCGGCCGCGCCGGGCGCGGCCGGGTCGATGCCTGCTGCCGGTGGAGCGGTGGCCATCTGCTAGCTCCCTTCCGCGGCGGGCGCGGCGTCGCCGTGGGCCATCGCGGTCATCACCGCGTCCTGCGTGATCTGGCCGCGGCCGAACTCGGCCACCGAACGCCCGTCGCGCAGGACGACCACCCGGTCCGACCCCTCGGTGATCTCCTCGATCTCCGACGAGATCATCAGCACGCCCAGCCCGTCGTCGGCCAGTTCGTCGATCAGCCCCTGGATTTCGGCCTTCGCCCCGACGTCGATGCCCCGGGTCGGTTCATCCAGCAGCAGCAGCCGCGGGTTCAGGCACAGCCAGCGGGCCAGCAGCACCTTCTGCTGGTTGCCGCCGGAGAGCTCGCGGATCTTCTGCTCCGGGCCCGAGGTCTTGATGTCCAGCCGGGCAATGAACCGGTCCACGATCTCCGACTGCTGCTTGCGGTCGACCACGCCGTTGCGGGCCAGCGTCGGCAGCGCGGCCAGCGTCAGGTTCTCCCGCACCGACAGGTAGGGGATGATGCCGTCCGCCTTGCGATCCTCGGAGCAAAGCCCGATGCCCGCCCGGATGGCGTCGCGCGGAGACCGGAACCGCGCCGGCGCGTCGGCCACCTCGATGCTTCCGGCCTCCGGCAGGTCCGCGCCGAAGATCGCCCGCGCCAGTTCGCTGCGGCCGGAGCCGAGCAGGCCGGCCAGACCCACGATCTCGCCGGGGCGGACCGCCACCGAGCCGTCGCGCAGCCGCGCGCCAGCGGCGACGTGGCTGGCCTCCACCACCGGGTCGCCGGCCGCGACCGCCTGCCGCTCGCGGAACCCGGTGGCCCCGGTGGCCCGCACCTCGCCCACTTCCTTGCCCAGCATGCGGGCCACCAGTTCGAGCTTGCCGACCTCGGCCATCGTCCGGTCGTCGATGGTGCGCCCGTCGCGCATGACGGTGACCCGGTCGCACACGGCGTAGAGTTCGTCGAGCCGATGGGTGATGAAGATGACCGACACCCCGCGCGCCTTCAGGGTGCGAATCACCCCGAACAGCGTTTCGACCTCCTGGTCGTCGAGCGAGGACGTCGGCTCGTCCATGATCACCAGCCGCGCGTCGAAGGAGACGGCGCGGGCGATGGCCACCATCTGCTGCATGGCGATGTTGAGGGACCCCAGCGGCCGCCTGACGTCGGTGCGGACCCCGAGTTGGCCGAGCAGATCGGCCGCGCGCCGGTTCATCGTGCCCCAGTCGATCAGCCCGAAGCGGCGCGGCTCGCGGCCCATGAACACGTTTTCGGCGACCGAACGGTAGGGAACGAGGTTGATCTCCTGGAAGATCGTGCTGACCCCGGCGAGGTTCGCGGCAAGCGGAGACGCGAAGTCCACCGGCGCGCCGTCGAGCACGACGTCGCCGCCGTCCCGCCGGTAGGCCCCGTTCAGGATCTTCATCAGGGTGCTCTTGCCGGCCCCGTTCTGGCCGACCACGGCGTGGACCTCGCCCCGGCCCACCCGCAAGCTCGCCCCGTCAAGGGCGACGACGCCGGGGAACGCCTTCCGGATATCGGTCATTTCGAGCAGCGGACCAGCCGCGCCGCCGGGATCGCTCACGCCGCACTTCCTTGTCCGCGCCATGCGGGGGCGGATGATCGCGCAGGGCCGAACCCTGGCCCGGCCGCGGGCCCGGCCGCCTGCGCGGCGGGGGGTGGGTCGGCGGGGGCGGCGGGGGGGGGCGGGGCTCGCGCACGGGGTGCGGGGGCTCGGGGGG
>JBJTKE010000318.1:0-17414 GCA_046096285.1 Chloroflexota bacterium | reverse complement strand
GGCCGGAATCAGCGCGCCGGCAGTGGCGGGATGGCCCCGGCCGCCTTCTCGGCGTCGAACTTCTCCTGGTGACCCGCCAGGTACTCCTCGACGGTGATGTCGCCGGCCCAGACCTTCTCGACCTCCTCGATCAGGTAGGTCTCGGTCTCGGACGGCCAGAAGGTCCAGGTGGTGTAGCCGTAGTTGTTGGCGGCGTAGGCCTCCTGGAGCGCCTTCAGCATGTCGGTCAGCCGGGAATCGACCGCCGACAGATCCTGCCCGGAGAGATCGACCGGCGCGGCGGCCACGCCGCACTCGGAGAGCAGGCGGGCCTGCGTCTCGGGCGAGAAGTAGTAGTCGAGGAACTTCGCGGCGGCCTCGACGTTCTTCGAGTTGGCGTTGACCGAGTAGGTCTGCCCGATGCCGAGGTCGAAGATCGCCGCGCCGTCGGTGGACGGCATCGGCACCCAGCCCCAGTCGTTCTCGTTGCCGGCGGCCTCGCCGAAGTAGTTGGCCACGTCCTCGATGAACCAGCTGCCCTCGATCTTCATCGCCGCCTCGCCCTCGCCGAACGCGGCGCCGGCCTCGGCGAAGGTGGTGGTGTAGTAGCGGTCCAGGCCGCCCATGAACCAGCCGTTCTTCTGCATCTCGCTGAGCATCTCGAGCGGAGCCACGAAGGCGGGATCGGTCCAGGGAATCTCGCCGGTCAGCGCCTGGTACACCTTGTCCGGGCCGGCCCCGTGGTTCAGGAACTCGCCGACGAACCACTCGTTGGCCGGCCGCCACTCGGCGTTGACGTGCGCGAACGGGATCAGCCCGGCGTCGCTGGCCTGCTGCGCGACCGCCATCAGTTCATCCAGCGTCGACGGCGGCGTCCAGCCGTTCGCCTCGAAGACGTTCTTGTTGTAGTAGAGCACCAGCGTCTCGATCTCGGACGGGATGCTGTAGAGCTTGCCCTCGGCCTTGCCGAGATTGAGCGAGTTCGCCGCGAAGCGGTCCGCCCAGCCGTACTCCTCGGCGAAGGCGTCGAGTTCGGCCAGGTTGCCGGCCAGCGCCAGCTGGATGGCGAACGACGGCCCCGGGGTGCCCACGATGTCCGGGCCGGCCCCGCCGGCCAGCGCGGTGCGGGTCGCGTCCCAGTTGTTGGCCTGCATCGTCGTCTTGACGGAAACGCCGGCGCCGGACTCGTTGAACGGCATCACCGCCGCGTTCTCGATGCACTCCGCGCCCTCGGCCCCGCCGGTCGTGTCCAGCCACATGCTGATTTCGACCGGATCCTGGGCCCGCGCCACGGGTACGGTTCCCGCGATCATCGGGGCGATCAACCCGGCGGCGACCACTGCCGCCAGCCTTGCCAGACCATTCATCTCAACTCTCCCTCCTCGCCACGGCCGCCCACCTGGCGGCCAGCCTGCGGTTGTCAGCCCGGCGCGGCCCCGCGCGCCCCGTACCCTCCTTCCCGCCTCAGGCGGACTCGCGAATCACCAGGTCGAACGGCAACACATCGCGGCGCGCCCCGGGCGGGGCGGTCCCGCCCAGGCGCTCGACGATCATCTCGGCGGCCCGCCGCCCGATGCGCTCGGGATGCTGGGCGATGGTGGTCAGCGGAGGATGCACCAGACGGGCGGCGGGAATGTCGTCGTAGCCGGCCACCGCGATGTCCTCCGGCACCCGGACCCCGGCCTCGCGAAGCCGCATCATGGCGCCCATCGCCATCAGGTCGTTGGCCGCGAAGAGCGCGGTCGGCCGGGGGTCGAGGCGGAGCAGATCGCCCGCCGCGTCATAGCCGCCCGCCACCGAGAACTCGGCGGTGCGCAGCAGGATGGGATCGAGCGGAATGTGATGGTTGGCGAGGGCGCGAGTGTAGCCGCGCACCCGCCCCTCGCGGGGGAAGGTGCCCTCCTCGCCGGCGATCATGCCGATCCGGGCGTGGCCACGCCGCAGCAGCCAGGTGACGATGGTCTCGGCGGCGGCGGCGTTGTCGATCTGCACCTGGTCGATGCCGGCCGCCGCCGGATCGAACCCCGGTTCGCCGTTGATCACCACCGCGATGCCGTCCTGCACGAGCGGCAGCAGTTCCGCAAGGTCCAGATGGAACGTCGTCAGGATCACGCCGTCCAGCCGCCCCTCGCGGACCGAGCGCACCGCGCGCAGTTCCTTCTCGCGGACGCCGTCGGTGTTGTAGGTGATGAGGTCGTAGCCATGCGCCTCGGCCACGTCCTGCACGCCGCGCTCGAAGGCCGGGTAGAAGGGGTTGAGAATGTCCGGGATGATGCCGGCGATGGTGAAGGTGCGGCGCTGCCGCAGGTTGCGGGCGGTGCGGTCCGGCACGTAGCCGAGTTCGGCGACCGCCGCGAGCACGCGCTGGCGGGTGTCGGCCGCCACCGACCGGGAGGGGTCGTCGTTGAGCACGTAGGAGACGACCGCCTGGGACACGTTGGCCAGGTTCGCCACATCGGACTGGGTTGGGCGGCGGACGCGGGTGGACATGCGGGGCGACACCTACGCTGGCGACTCCGGCCAATACGTATAACGTATACGAATAGACTCGCATCGACCGCGAGCGCCTGTCAAGACCCCGGGCCCACCGCGGGCAGGCCGGGCCCGGCCTGCCCCGCCGGGCGCTTCCGGCGGGTTCCGCCGTTTGACGGGCAGGAACCGTATGGTATGATCGTTGGGTGAGCGGACCCGACAGTCGCTCTGTTGGCAAACCGCCCGGGAAGGGTGTCTAGGGAGGAATCATGGATTTCGTCAACGCGCAGTACAGGTTGCAGGAGAAGTTCTTCGGGGCCGGCGATGCCGTGCCGGGTGCGTCGGCCCTGGCCTCCAACGGGGGCGCGGCCGTCGCCTAGGCCTATGGGGGCGCGGTGTCGGTCGGCGACATCAACAGCGGCGGCAACGTCGGCAGCGCCATCGGCGTTGGCGACAGCGTCGGCAGCGTGATGGTCGACGGCGGCTCCGTCTCCAACGCGACCAACCTGAATGTCGGCGCGAACGGCGGCTCGGCCATCGCCGATGCCTCCGGCGGCGACTACAACGTCGCGTTCGTCAGCTAGGACCGCGGGGTAACCCAGGTCCGCTGCGGCGGCGATCGGACCCGGCTTCGGCCGGGTCCGGTTTTTTTGCGCCCGGTCTCCGGACGCCCGGATGCCCGGGCCTCCCATCCGCCGGCCTCGCCTGCTGTGCGCCCGGTCCAGACACCGCGCGCCGCCGAACGGGTATCCTTGACGGTTGGCGCGGATCGGCGAGCGCCGGGCAGCGACGGGCGACGGGAGTTGGCGTGGTGGATCGTTCGCGGCACATCGGACTGGTCGGGCTGGCGGTCATGGGCGAGAACCTCGCCCGCAACATCGCCCGCAACGGCTTCCCCCTCAGCGTCTACAACCGGACCTGGGCCCGCACCGAGGAGTTCATGGGCGAGCACGGCGCGGCCGCGGGCATCCACGGGGCGGCCACCATCGAGGAGTTCGTCGCCTCCCTCGAGCGGCCCCGCCAGATCATCCTGATGGTCAAGGCCGGCGCGCCGGTCGATGCCGTGCTCGAGGAACTCGCTCCCCTGCTCGCCCCCGGCGACGTCATCATCGACGGCGGCAACTCCCACTTTCCCGACACCGAGCGGCGCTCCCGCGAGCTCGCCGCGCGCGGCCTCAATTTCGTCGGCATGGGCGTCTCCGGCGGCGAGGAGGGCGCCCTCAAGGGTCCCAGCCTGATGCCCGGCGGCCCCGCCGAAGCCTACCGCCACCTCGAACCGATGCTCACCGCCATCGCCGCCCGCACCGACAGCGGCCCCTGCGTCACCCACATCGGCCCCGGCGGCAGCGGCCACTACGT
Organism: Chloroflexota bacterium; assembly: GCA_046096285.1. GTDB lineage: Bacteria > Chloroflexota > Chloroflexia > Thermomicrobiales > UBA6265 > CADCWF01. Next base: position 13,604 of record JBJTKE010000318.1, on the reverse strand, counting down.
CAAGATGGTCCACAACGGCATCGAATACGGCGACATGCAACTGATCGCCGAGACCTACGACCTCATGCGCGGTCCGCTCGGAATGACCGCCCGCGAGATCGGCGACGTCTTCACCCGCTGGAACCGGGGAAAGCTCGCCTCCTTCCTGATCGAGGTCACCGCCCACGCCCTCGCCGAACCCGATCCCGACACCGGGGCCGCCCTCGTCGACGTCATCCTCGACGCCGCCGAGCAGAAGGGCACCGGCAAGTGGACCAGCATGACGGCGCTCGATCTCGCCACCCCCGTTCCCACCATCGACGCCGCGGTCACCGCCCGCATCATGTCCAGCATGAAACTGCAGCGGCTCGCGGCGAGCACGACCCTGCACGGCCCCCGCGACGCCGCCTCCGCCGCCTCCGGGCTCGACCGCGCCGCGACCATCGCCGCCCTCGAGGACGCCCTCTACTTCTCCAAGGTCTCCTCCTACGCGCAGGGCATGGCCCTGCTGCGGGCGGCCTCCGATGCCTACGGGTGGGATCTCAACCTCGCGGAGATCGCCCGCATCTGGAAGGGCGGCTGCATCATCCGCGCCGCCCTGCTCGACCCCATCCGCCAGGCCTTCGCCAGCGATCCGGCGCTGCCCAACCTGTTGCTGGCCCCGCACATCGCGGAATCCGTCAACGCCTCGCAGGCGGGAGCCCGCACCGCGATCCGGCTGGCCCGCGCGGCCGGGCTGCCCTGCCCCGCCATGAGCGCCAGCCTCGACTACTTCGACGCCTACCGCACCCCCAACCTGCCGGCCAACCTGATCCAGGCCCAGCGCGACTTCTTCGGCGCGCACACCTTCAGGCGCACCGACCGCGACGGCGTCTTCCACCACCAGTGGCCGAACCTGCAGGAGAACGTCTGAGCCGCCGCAGCCCGGCGAGGAGCCTCCATGACCGACACCATCGCCCGCCCCGAACTCCGGCCCGATGCCCCGGCCGCTGGCGACGGCCTGGCCGAATCCGTCCACGCCGAGACCTGGGTGCGGCCCCCGCAGGATGCCTGGGGCCACCCCGGCGACATCCCCAATCCCCTCCGCACCGGCGGCAGCGAGCGCATCCCGGCGCCCTGCGCGATGGTCATTTTCGGCGTCTCCGGCGATCTCACCGCCCGCAAGCTGATGCCCTCGCTCTTCGATCTCTACACCAGCCTGCCCCTGCCTGACGGCTTCTGCATCGTCGGCGTCTCCCATCGCGACTGGTCCGAACAGGATTTCCGGGACAGGATGCGGGAGGCCGTCGTCACCCATGCCCGCAAGGAGGTCACCGCCGAGTCCTGGGAGGGATTCGCCCGCTGCCTCTCCTACGTGCGCGGCGACTTCGCCAACCCGGACACCTACGCCCGCCTCGGCGAGCGCCTCGGCGACCTCGACGAGCAGCGGCGCACGCTCGGCAACCGGCTCTTCTACCTCGCCACCTCGCCCGAATACTTCTCGCCGATCCTGCAGGGCCTTGCCCGCGCCGGGGTGCTGGAGCGGCAGGCGAACTACCTCGAACCCACCGAGGGCTGGCACCGGGTGGTGGTCGAAAAGCCCTTCGGCCACGATCTCGCCAGCGCCCGCGAGTTGATCGCGGAGATGGCCGAAATCCTCACCGAGCGGCAGATCTACCGCATCGACCATTACCTCGGGAAGGAGACCGTCCAGAACGTCCTCGCCTTCCGGTTCGCCAACATCCTGTTCGATCCGGTCTGGAACCGGCAGTACGTCGACAACGTGCAGATCACCGCGGCGGAGGCGCTCGGGATCGAGGGCCGCGCCGGCTACTACGACCACGCGGGCGCCCTGCGCGACATGGTGGAAAGCCACCTGCTGCAGTTGCTGACCGTCGTCGCCATGGAGCCGCCCGCCTTCTTCAACGGCAACGCCGTGCGCGACGAGAAGGTCAAGGTGCTGCGGACCGTGGTGCCCCCGAGCGGCCCCGCCGTGGGCGGCCTTGGCGTGCGCGGGCAGTACGCGCCGGGCTACGTCGGCGGCCAGCCGGTGGCGGGCTACCACGAGGAGAAGGGCGTTCCCGCCGACAGCGCCACCGAGACCTACGTGGCCCTGCGCCTCGGCATCGACAACTGGCGCTGGAGCGGCGTCCCGTTCTACCTGCGCACCGGCAAGCGGCTGCCCCGGCGGGTCACCGAGATCGCGGTCGAGTTCAAGCGGGTGCCCCACCTCATGTTCCAGAACATGGGCGACCTCGACCTCACCCCCAACGTGGTCAGCCTCCGCATCCAGCCGGACGAGGGCATCGCCATCCGCTTCGCCGCCAAGGTGCCGGGGGCGCGCACCCAGCTGCGCACCGTCCGCATGGACTTCCAGTACGGGGCGGTCTTCGGCGAGGCCGGCCCGGACGCCTACGAGCGCCTGCTGCTCGACGCCATGCTCGGCGACCCCACCCTGTTCACCCGCCGCGACGAGGTCGAGTCGGCCTGGGGCATCGTCCAGCCCGTCCTCAACGCCTGGGCCGAGCCGGGGAGCCCGCCGCCGGTCCCCTACGAGGCCGGAAGCTGGGGCCCCCATGCCGCCGACGTGATGATCGAGCGCGACGGCCGCGCCTGGCGCAGGCCCTGACCGGGCGATCCGGAGCACGACCCATGCCCGCTTCCTCCGCCACCCGCCCGATGGCGCACCCGATCCCCGGCGCGTCCTGGGAAGGCCGGGTCACCGACGCCACCGCCGTCTCCCGGCATCTCGCCCGGCTCTGGGCCGACCTCGCCGCCCGCGAGGTGGCCTCCGCCGCCGGAGACCTCGAGCAGTTGCCCCTCGGCGTGCTGACCCGCGCCAGCACCCTGAACCTCACCGCCCTCGCCCGCTCCCGCGGCGACGCCGAACGGGCAGAGCGCGCCGTCGCCCGCCTCGGCGACCTCTACCCGTCGCGGGCGACGATCCTCCTCGCCGACCCCGACCTCGCGCCCGAAGCCGATGCCGATGCCGGCGCCAGCGCCGGGATGAACGTCCGCGCCGTGCTGCTCGAACAGGAGGCCGCCCGCGGCCGCGGCGCCATCCGCTTCGAGGAGGTGGTCGTCGAGGTCAGCGCCCGCAGCGAGCGGCAACTCGCCTCCATCGCCGCCCCGCTCCTCGTCGCCGATCTCCCCGACTTCCTCTGGTGGGTCGCCGACACCACCACCGGCAGCCCCCTGTTCACCGACCTGTGCACCGTCTCCGACCGCATCATCGTCGACTCCGCCGGCGCCCCGGACCCCGCCGCGGAGCTTTCGGCCTTCGCCGGCGTGCTGGCCGGGGTCTCCTCGCCGCCCCGCCTCGGCGATTTCGCCTGGCGGCGGCTCGACCCGTGGCGCAACCTGCTGACCGGCTTCTTCGACCCTCCCGCCACCCGCGCCGCCCTCGCCTCCATCGATGCCGTCGAGATCACCTACGGCGCCGCCGACCGCTCCGGCCGCACCGGCTTCACCGGCGCCATGCTGCTGGCCGGCTGGCTCGCCTCCCGTCTCGACTGGCGCCCGCCCGGCGACCTCGTGCGCGCCCCCGGCGGCGACGGCTGGAGGGTCACCATGCGGGCGGGCCAGCGCGGCGACCACCGCGAGGTGAGCATGGCCGTCAAGCCCGCCGAGGACCCCGTGGCCGGCTGCGCCCTCGCCTCGGTGGCCCTCTCCTCCGGCGCAGGCGGGTCCGAGGCCTCCTTCCGCATCGAGCGCATCGACCAGGACGAGATCGCCACCATCGCCCGGATGCCAGGCGCCCCGACCTCCCGCCGCACCGTGTACGCCGGGCTTCCCGGGGACGCCGAACTGCTCGCCGACGAACTCCGCCAGTACGGCCGCGACGGCGTCTACGAGGCCGCGCTCGCTTGCGCCGCCGTCCTCTGCCCGGACCGCCGCTGACCCTCCTCCGCGCCGCCGCCCCGCCCGCCTACAATGGCGGGGTTCGCGGGGCGGCTGACGCCCCGGTTGCCCGGGAGCGTCTGGCCCGATGACCCATCTTCTGCCGCACGGCCGCGGCCGCCTCACCATCGTGGAGGATGGCGAGGCGCTCGCCCGCGCCGCCGCCGCCCGTTTCGTCGAACTTACCCGCGCCGCGGTTGACGAGCGCGGCCGCGCGCTGGTCGCGCTCTCCGGCGGTTCCACGCCGAGGCGCATGGGCGAGTTGCTCGCCTCCGCCGAGTTCGCCCCCTACGTGCCCTGGGACCGCACCGACATCTTCTGGGGAGACGAGCGCTGGACGCCCCTCGGCGACCGCGAGAGCAACGCCGGCAACGCCCTCCGCGGCTGGCTCGAGCAGGTCTCCTCGCCGGAGCGCGTGCACCCGGTCGACACCACCCTCGCCACCCCGGCCGACGCCGCCGCCGCCTACGAGGCGGCCATCCGGGCCGCCGCGGGCGGCGGCCCGGACGCCCCGGTCTTCGATCTCATCCTGCTCGGCATGGGCGACGACGGCCACACCGCATCGCTCTTCCCCGGTACCGCCGCCCTCGCCATCCGCGACCGCCTGGTCGCCGAAAACTTCGTCCCCAAACTCGACGCCCATCGCGTCACCTTCACCTACCCGCTGATCGACGCCGCCCGTGAGGTCCTCGTGCTCGTCGGCGGCGCGGGCAAGGCCGAGACGCTTGCGGCCGTGCTCGAGGGTCCGGACGCGCCGGACCACTACCCCTCGCAGGCGGTCCGACCCGCGTCAGGCGCCCGCTGGCTGGCCGACGAGGCCGCCGCCGCTCGCCTCGCCGCGGGCCGCTAGACCGCAGGCGGCGCCGCCGCCAGGGAGCGCTCATGGACCTCGACCAGCGACTCGACCGCCTCGCCCGCGCGGCCGCCGACCGCGTCGAGCCGGGGATGACCCTCGGCCTCGGCACCGGCAGCACCGCCAGCGCGGTCATCCGCGAACTCGGCAGGCGCGTTGCCGGGGGGTTGCGCATCAGGGGCGTCGCCACCTCGGCCCGCACCGAGGCGCTCGCCCGCGAACTCGGCATCTCGCTCGTCGCTCTCGACGAGGTGACGCGGCTCGATCTCGGCATCGACGGCGCGGACGAGATCGATCCCCGCCTCAACGTCATCAAGGGCGGCGGCGGCGCGCTGCTCTACGAAAAACTGGTGGCCCTCTCCTGCGACGACTACCTCATCGTCTCGGCCAGCGAGAAGCGCTCGGCCGCGCTCGGGACCCGGTTCATGCTGCCGGTCGAGGTCGTGTCCTTCGGCTGGACCCACACCGCCGCCCGCCTGCGCGCGCTCGGCATGGAACCGGTGCTGCGCCCCGACCCCGCCGGCGATCCGCTGGTCACCGACAACGGCGGCTACATCCTCGACTGCCGCCCCGGCCCGATGCGCGACCCCGCCGCGGCCGCCGCGGCGATCAAGGCCATCCCCGGCGTCGTCGAGCACGGGATCTTCGCCGGCATCGCCCGCTCGGCCGTGGTCGTGGAACCGGACGGCGAGATCGTCGTCGAAACGCGGACCGCCTGACGCGTGTAGCGCGCGCCACCGGCGACGGGCAACCTTTGTCCACTTGTTGAGTAGCCATGATTGAAAACCGCCTCGCCGTCTGCTAGATTCGACGTCGCACAGGGGGAGTAGCCGTCGCCCCGGAGACATGGGGCGGCACCCTGGATCGTCAATACGCGCTTCGGCGCCGGTCCAGGGAGTGGGTTCCCACCAGGTAAGACCCTGGCTCATCCGTTTCGCGGGTGGCCGGGGTTTCGTGTTTCCCGGCCGCCATGGACTAGGGAGCCCCTGATGCTCGACGACCTGCTCGATTTCGCGGAGAAGAAACTCAAGGGATACGGCAAGCGCCGCGGGTACGGTTCGGGTTCCGGCCACGCCCCGGGTCACGGGTCGGGGTATGGCCCCGGTCCCGGATACGGCCCCGGTCCCGGGTACGGCCCCGGCCCGGGCCAGCCGCATTCCGAGCCGGACCCCCGCAGCCGCGGCGGTCTGCGCTCGATGATCGCCGAGGCGCTCGACGGCGACTTCGGCCGGCACGATTCGCACGGCCGTGGCTACCGCCCCTCCGGCTGGCATGACGACTCCAGCGACGACCGCGACCACTCGCGCTCCCGCCGCGGCTCCTACCGCGGCTGGGACGACTGATTCCCTCCTTTCTCCTCACCGACGCGCCCCGCGGTTTCCCGCGGGGCGTTGCGGCGCATACCGCCCGGCTGCGCCGGGAGAGGTTTGACCGATGGACTGGATGACTTTGCTGCCCTGGGCCGGGTTCCTGGCCCTGGTGCTCGGAATGCTGGCCCTCGACCTCGGGGTCTTTCACCGCGAGGCGCACGAGGTTTCGAAGAAGGAATCGCTGATCTGGACCGGCGTCTGGATCGGGCTCGCGCTGCTGTTCAACGTGGGCGTCTTCTGGCGCATGGGCAACGAGGCCGGGGTGCAATGGTTCACCGGCTACCTCGTCGAGAAGTCGCTCGCGATCGACAACGTGTTCGTCTTCCTGATGATCTTCAGCGCCTTCGCGGTGCCGGCCAGGTACCAGCACCGCGTGCTGTTCTGGGGCATCGTCGGCGCGCTGATCATGCGCGCGGTGCTGATCGCCTTCGCCGGCGTCCTGCTCTCGTCGTTCCACTGGATCATCTATGTGTTCGGCGCGTTCCTGATCATCACCGGCATCCGGTTCCTGAAGAACGATCACGCCACCCCGTCCCTCGACGACAACCGGCTGGTCAAGATCGCCAAGCGGTTCTACCCGGTGACCGACGGCTACGACGGCCAGAAGTTCTTCACCGTGCGCAACGGCGTCAAGTACATGACCCCGCTCTTCCTCGTGCTGCTGCTCGTCGAGACCACCGACCTGGTCTTCGCGGTCGACTCGATTCCCGCCATCTATGCCATCACCAGCGACCCGTTCATCGTCTTCACCTCCAACATCATGGCCATCCTCGGCCTTCGGGCGATGTACTTCGTGCTCGCCGGGTACCTTGCGGGCATGAAATACCTCAAGCCCGGCCTGGCCGCGGTGCTGGTCTTCGTCGGCCTGAAGATGCTGCTGGTGGACGTCTACAAGATCCCCGCGCTGCTGAGCCTGGCGGTGATCGTGGGCATCCTGACGATCGCCTTCATCGCCTCGTTCCTGAGCGCCCGGAAGGAGTCCGGGCAGACCGGGGCAGACGGCGGCCCTGCTGCCGACCCCGCGCAGGCATAGATTCACTGAGCCGATGGGGGAGCGCCGGACGGTCCGGCGCTCCCCCCGGCCGCAGGAGGACGGAAACCGGTGGAAGTGTCATCGCTTATCCCATGGGTCGGGTTCCTGGCGATCGTCGGCGTGATGCTGGCCGTCGACCTCGGGTTCAACCGCGAGGCGCACGTCGTCAGCCGCAAGGAGTCGCTCGCCTGGACCGCCGTCTGGGTGAGCGTCGCGCTGCTGTTTTGCGGCGGCGTTTTCCTGCGGATGGGCAACGACGCCGGCCTCCAGTGGTTCACCGGCTACGTGGTCGAGAAGTCGCTGGCGATCGACAACGTGTTCGTCTTCCTGCTGATCTTCAGCGCCTTCGCGGTGCCGCAGGTCTACCAGCACCGGTTGCTGTTCTGGGGCATCATCGGCGCGCTCGTCCTGCGCGCGATCCTGATCGCGTTCGCCGGCGTCCTCATCACCCGCTTTCACTGGTCCATCTACGTCTTCGGCGCGTTCCTGATCATCACCGGCATCAAGTTCCTGCGCGACAAGGAGGAGGTTCCCTCCCTCGAGGACAACCGCCTCGTCCGCTTCGCCCGCAAACTCTTCCCGGTGACCGACACCTACCACGAGGACAAGTTCTTCATCATGAAGGACGGCATCCGCTGGATGACCCCGCTCTGCCTCGTCATGGTGCTGATCGGGGCCTCCGATCTCGTGTTCGCCGTCGACTCCATCCCCGCCATCTACGCCATCACCGACGACCCCTTCATCGTCTTCACCTCCAACGTGATGGCGGTGCTTGGCCTGCGCGCGATGTTCTTCCTCATCTCCGGGTTCCTCTATGGCCTGCACTACCTCAAGCCGGGGCTGGCGGCGGTGCTCGCCTTCGTCGGTCTCAAGATGGTGCTGGTGGACGTGTACAAGGTCCCGGCGCTGGTGAGTCTCGGCGTCATCGTGAGCATCCTCGCGGTCGCCATCGTGGCCTCGCTCGTGCACAACCGGCGCGAGGAGGCCGTCGCCAACGCCCCGCAGCACGCCTGAACCCCGCGGCCGCCCGCCTTCACCCCGCAGGCGGGCGGCAACCGGCGGCGGAATCGCCGCCGGCGCCGAGCGCTCACGGGAGATTCCGCGATGCCCTCACTCGCCACCAGGGGCAGCTACTCTTTCGCCTCCGGGCGGAGCGACGGCCAACCGGGCCGCCGCCCCGGCAGGCGGGCCGTCGCCGGGCTCGTGCTGGTGCTGACCGGCCTGATCGCCGTGGAGGAGTTCTTTCGCGTCGGGCCGGGCCGTGACCGCCACCTCGCGGCGCCCGCCGTCGCCGCGCCGGTCAACGACGACGCCAGCCTGAACGTGCTGGCGCCACGCTCCGACACCGTGGATCCCGCCGGCGCCGCCGGTGCCGCCGCGCCCGCTCCCGCACCGGACGCCGCGTTCGCCCCCGTTGCCGAAGCGCCAGCCCTCGCCGCCGCACTGGCCCCGGCCGTTGCCGGCGCCGCGCCGCAGCAACTCGCAGCGGTCACCGCGCCAGCGCCGCCGGCGGCCCCGGGCGGCGCCAACCCGGCGGTCGCCGCCCCGGCCTCCGGGTCCGGCAACCCCCCGGAGCGGCTCGCCGCCATGGCGGGATCGGTGGCGATGGGCGGCCTGCTGCCCGCCAACCGGATCCTCACCTACTACGGCCATCCCCACGACCCGAACATGGGCATCCTCGGCGAGTACGAGAAGGAGGAATTGCTGCAGATCCTCCGCGAGGAAGCCGCGCGGTACGCCGCCGCCGACCCCACCCGGCCGGTCATCCCGGCCTTCGAGGTGATCGCCACGGTGGCCCAGAACTGGCCGACCCCGAGCGGCCACTACCTGCTCGACACCGACATGAAGACCCTGCAGGAGTACGCCGACTTCACCGAAGCCAACGGCATCCTTCTTTTCCTCGACCTGCAGATCGGGCGCAACACGGTGCCAGCGGAGATCGCGAAGGTCCTGCCGCTGCTGGAGCGGCCGCACGTCCATCTCGCGCTCGACCCGGAGTTCGCCATCGCCGAGGGCCAGACACCCGGAACGCACATCGGTGAGGTCACCGCGGGCCAGATCGCCGAGGCCCAGGCCATCCTGTCCCGGTTGGTGATGGAGCGCAACCTGCCGCCCAAGATCCTGATCGTCCACCAGTTCCGCGAGGACATGATCCTCGGCAAGCAGGAACTCCAGCCCTACCCCGGCGTCCAGGTCGTGATCGAGTCCGACGGCTTCGGCAAGCCGTCGCTCAAGAAGCAGGTGTATCGCATCCTGATCACGAACGACGAGTACGAGTACAGCGGCATCAAGCACTTCTACCGCCAGGACACCCCGGTGATGACCGCGGCGGAAACCGTCGCCCTGGACCCCTCGCCGCATCTCGTGATCTACCAGTAGCCCGCGGGCGGTAGCGCGGGCACGTCGCGGGGAGCCGCGCATCCGGCATCCTTCGCCAGTTTGCGCGTCGGGCCGTCCTGACGCCCGCCCGATTGCCCGATTGCCCGAGGAGGCTCCACCAACGATGGTCGCACCGGCTGCCGACACCGACACTCCATCCCGCGCCGCGCACGCGGTGACGCTGATCCCCGGCGACGGCATCGGGCCGGAGGTGGTCGCCTCCGCGCGCCGCATTCTGGAGGCCGTGGGCGCGCCGCTGGCCTTCGAGGAGGCGCAGGCGGGGGCCAGCATGTTCCTGGCCGGGGTTCCCTCCGGCGTCCCGGCCGAGACGATCGATTCGGTCTCGCGCACCCGGCTTGTGCTGAAGGGCCCCCTCGAGACGCCGGTCGGCTTCGGCGAGAAGAGCGCCAACGTCACCCTGCGCAAGCTGTTCGAGACCTACGCCAACGTCCGCCCGGTCCGGGAGTTGCCCGGCGTGCCGACGCCCTACTCGGGCCGCAACATCGACCTGGTGGTGGTCCGCGAAAATGTCGAGGATCTCTACGCCGGCATCGAGCACATGCAGACGCCGGACGTCGCGCAGTGCCTGAAGCTGATCACCCGCCCCGGCTGCGAGCGGATCGTCCGCTTTGCCTTCGAGCTTGCCCGCGCCGAGGGCCGGGGCAAGGTGGCCTGCGCGACCAAGTCCAACATCATGAAACTGACCGAGGGACTGCTGAAGGCGGTCTTCGAGGAAATCGCCCCGGAGTACCCGGAGATCGAGGCCAGCCACGTCATCGTGGACAACTGCGCCCATCAACTCGTGAAGCGGCCGGAGCAGTTCGGGGTCATCGTCACCACCAACCTCAACGGCGACATCCTCTCCGACCTCGCCTCCGGACTCGTCGGCGGCCTCGGCTTCGCCCCGTCCGGCAACATCGGGCGCGACGTCGCGATTTTCGAGGCGGTCCACGGCTCGGCCCCCAAGTACGCCGGCAAGGATGTCATCAACCCGACCGCGATGATCCTCTCCGCCGTGATGCTGCTCCGCCACATCGGCGAGTTCGGCCGCGCCGCGCGGGTCGAGGGCGCGATCATGCTCGCCCTCGCCGAGGGCCACACCACCCGCGACGTCTCCGGCGACGCCAACGCCCTTTCCACCACCGCCTTCACCGACGTGGTCATCGGAAACCTGGACCGCGCCGCGGCCGACGCTCCGGCCGCCCGCGAGCATGCCCCGGTCCGCGCCGATTTCCCGCGCATGGCCCGCCCCGCGGTGTCCCGCACCGAGGCAGGCGCCGATGTCTTCGTGGAGTGGGACGGCGACGTGATGGCGCTCGGCCCGCTGATGGAGGCCGCCGCCGCCGGCACGCCGTTCACCCTCAAGATGATCTCCAACCGCGGCACCAAGGTCTACCCGCCGACCGGCGCGATGACCGACTGCGTCAACCAGTACCGCTGCCGGTTCATCGGGCGCAACGGCGGCCAACCCACCGCGGACGACCTGCTGGCGCTCCTTGCGCGGGTCGGCGGGTCGTGCCGCTGGATGCACGTCGAACGCCTGCAGGCCTACGACGGCGAACCCGCCTACACGCGCGCCCAGGGCGAGGACTGACGGCCCCCGCGCCCGGGGCCGCCGGAGGGCAGGCATGACGTCGAGCATCAGGCTGGGGACCATCTGGGGGATTCCGGTCGGGCTGCACTGGAGCCTGCTGGTGGTCTTCGCCCTGCTGGTCTGGTCGCTGGCTGGCAGTTGGCTGCCGGAGGAATACCCGACGCTCGGACCCGGCCTCTCGATCGCGCTGGCGGCGCTGACCGCGGTGCTCTTCTTCGCCAGCATCCTGCTGCACGAACTCGGGCACGCGCGGGTCGCCCAGCGGGAGGGCATCCCGGTCGAGGGCATCACGCTGTTCATCTTCGGCGGCGTAGCCCAGATCGGCGAGCAGTCCCGCACCCCCGGCGAGGAGTTCCGCATCGCGGCGGGCGGTCCGGTGGTGAGCTTCGTGCTCTTCCTGCTGTTCCAGGGACTCTACGCCCTCGACCGGTCGGTCGCCGTCCTCGCCGCCCCCAGCGAGTGGCTGGCCCGGATCAATCTCGCGTTGCTGCTGTTCAACCTCATCCCCGGCTACCCGCTCGACGGCGGGCGGATGCTGCGAGCGGCGGTCTGGAAGGTCTCCGGCAACGAGGCCACCGGGTGGAAGGTGGCCAGGGCGAGCGGGCAACTCGTCTCGATCGGCTTGATGGGCATCGGCATCTGGCAGATCATCCGGGGCGACACCGCCAACGGCGTCTGGCTCGTCTTCATCGGCTGGTTCCTGCAAAACGCCTCAGCCGCCGAGGACGCCTCCCGCACCATCCAGTCGCAGCTCACCGGGGTGCGCGTGGCCGACGCGATGGCGCTCGTCGACGAACCGCGCGTGCCGAGCCGCACGCGCCTTCGCCAACTCGTCGACGACCACGTGCTCGCCCACGGCGATCACTACTTCCTGGTGATCGACGACGACGTGCCGCGCGGGGTGCTCACCCTCGCCGACGTCACGAAAATCCCGCAGGACAAGTGGGACTGGACCTCGGTCACCGACGTCATGACCCCCTGGCCGCGACTGGTGACGATCGGCCCGGACGCCGACCTGCTGGACGCCATGCGCCAGATGGACGCCGGCGGCTACGGCCACATGCCGGTCGTGCGCGAGGGCGCGCTGCTCGGGCTGCTCACCCGCGAGGAGGTCCTGCGGTACCTTCGCGTCCGCGCCGAACTCGGCGCCCGGGCGTAGCAGCGGCGGGACCGCCGGAACAGGCGGGCTTCGCGCCGCCTTCACAAGCGCCGCCAGCCCGGGACCGCGATGGGGCGGCCCCGGGCTGGCGGCGGCGAAGTTCAATCCTCGCGCGTTCGCCGGCTGAAGGAACCGGACCCGCTGCGCTCGAAGCGGCGGGGCGGTTCGCCGTAGTCCTCGCGCTCGCGGACGTTGCGAGCCGGGGCGGAATCCCGCCACGACTCCTGCCGGCCCGGCCCTCCGCCGCCCGGCGGGCGGCCTCCGGGCGCGCCGCCATCCCGGCGGGGCGCGTACGGACCGCGCGGCTGCGGACTGCGGTCCCGGTCATATCCACCCTGCGGCGGGCCACCCCGGTAGCCGCCGCCCTGCGGTTCCCGGTCGCGGTCACGGTCACCGCCGCCGCCGCGGTCGAACCCGCCCTGCGGCGGGCCGCCCCGGTAGCCGCCGCCCTGCGGCTCCCGGCCCCGGTCACCGCCGCCACCCCGGTCATACCCGCCCTGCGGGGGACCGCCCCGGTAGCCGCCCTGCGGCTCCCGGTCGCGGTCGCGGTCACGGTCACGGTCTCGGTCACGGTCCCCGCCACGGTCGTAGCCGCCCTGCGGCGGGCCGCCGCGGTCGCCGCCCTGCGGCGGGCCACCCCGGAAACCTCCCCGCGGAGGGCCGCCGCGGAAGCCACCACGGAAGCCGTCACGCGGCGGCGTGCGCTGGGAACTGGCGGCCACGCCCTGCGCGACTTCCACGCGCACGTTGACACCCTTCATGCGGATGCCGCCAATCGCGCCCAACACCCGGGTGACGAACTCCTGCGGCACGTCGACGAACGAGTAACCGTCGTAAATCTCGATCGCGCCTATGGAGCGGCCGGGGATGTTCGCCTCGTTGGCGATAGCCCCGACGATGTCCTGCGGCCGGATGCCATGCTGCCGCCCGACGCTCACCGACAGCCGTACCATGCCCGCCTCGTTGCGCGGGCCGGCGACGGGCGCCGGCGGGACCGGCGCGGTGATTGCGGCGAGGTCGTCCTCCTGCTCCGCCTGGGTGACCGTGCGTCCGGTCTCCTCGGCGTACAGTTTCAGGATGGCGGCGGCCACCTCGGCGACGTCGCGCTCGTCGGCGATGTCCTCGACCGCGGAGAGGTAGGGCGTCCAGCCATCCTCCTGCTCCAGCACCGCAAGGATCTGCTGCTTCATGATCTCCCGGCGGCGCTCGGCGACGTCGGTGAGGGTCGGCAGGCGGCGCGGCTCGATGCGGCCCCGGGTGGTGCGCTCGATCTGGCGCAGCCAGCGCGTCTCGCGGGGGCTGACCAGGGTGACGGCCGTTCCCGCCCGGCCCGCCCGCCCGGTGCGCCCGATGCGGTG
>JBJTKE010000317.1:0-1605 GCA_046096285.1 Chloroflexota bacterium | reverse complement strand
CCACCAGGATGTTGGTCACCAGGGCGCCGACCGGCTCGGACCGACCCGCGCGACGCAGAGCGGCCGCCTCTCGGAGCGCCAGATGCGGGCCGCTACCGGCGTCGTGCTGCTGCTCGCCATCGCATGCGGCCTCTACCTGGTGTGGCGCGGCGGCTGGCCGATCCTCCTGCTCGGGGCCGCTGCCGTCGTTGCGGCGGTCGCCTACACCGGCGGGCCAGTGCCGCTCGGGTACCTCGGGCTCGGCGAGGTGTTCGTGTTTCTCTTTTTCGGCCTGGCCGGCGTGGCGGGTTCGGCCTACGTGCAAACGCGCGAGTTGACCGCCCTCGCGCTCGCCGCCTCCGTGCCGATCGGCGCCCTGGTGACCAACATCCTGGTGGTCAACAACCTTCGGGACGCCCCAACTGACCGGGCGGCGGGCAAGCGCACGCTGGCGGTCCGCATCGGCCCGGGAGCAACGCGGGCCGAGTATCTTCTGCTGCTGGCGGCGGCGTTCGTGACGCCGCCAGCGCTCGGGCTGAGCGGCGCGATCGGGCCGTTCTGGTGGCTGCCGCTGCTGACCTTGCCCGCGGCCACCATGCTCGCCCGCGACCTGTATCGTTCGGAGGGACGCGCCTTGAATCCGATCCTGGGACGCAGCGCACGGTTTGCATTGCTGTTCGCCGTTCCGTTCGCCGCGGGCATCGTGCTGTGACCGGGCGCGATGAAGGCCGGGCGGGAGCGCTCCGCTCGCGCGGCGACGTCGGCGAGATGTTCGGCCGGATCGCCGGCCGCTACGACCTCATGAACCGGGTGATGACCGGCGGTCGCGATGTGGCCTGGCGCCGGCTCACCGTCCGGGCCGCGCTCGGCGGATTCGCGGCCGGGACCGCCCGGGTGCTCGACCTCGCGACCGGCACCGGCGACCTCGCCATCGCTCTTGCCGTGGGCGGCGCCGGCGAGGTGGTGGGCGTGGACATCGCCGAGCCCATGCTGCGCGAGGCGGCGTTGAAAGTCAGTGGCCGCGCCGAGCGGCCGGGAACGGTGGCGGGCGTCCCCGTCTCCTGGATCGTGGGAGACGCGATGGCGCTTCCCTTCGATGACGGGCGGTTCGATGCGCTCACCGTCGCGTTCGGCCTGCGCAACATGCCGGACTACGATGGCGCGCTGCGGGAGATGGCGCGGGTGCTGCGCCCCGGCGGCAGGCTGCTGGTGCTGGAAATGACGCCGTTGCGGGCGCCGGAGATCGGGCCGCTCTTCGGGCTGTACTTCACGAAGGTGGTGCCGGTCGTGGGTGGCGTGCTGAGCGGCGACTACGACGCCTATCGCTACCTGCCTGCTTCGGTGGCCGCCTTCCCGCCCGCTCGGGAACTCGCCGCGATGATGGGACGCGCAGGTTTCGGGGAGGTGAGCTACCGGTTGCTCGGCGGCGGCACGGTGGCGCTGCACCTCGGCATCCGGATGGAGGACGGCGCGGCCGATGGTCAGCGGGAGTCGGCGGCGCCGGCGTCCACCGCATAGCGTCGCCACGGCAGGGCGAACCGCTCGGCGATGCTGACGAGCGCGAACAGCCCGATGCCCATCAGCGAGAGCAGCACGATGGCGGCGATCACCCGGTCGGTGCGGAAC
>JBJTKE010000316.1:0-2724 GCA_046096285.1 Chloroflexota bacterium | reverse complement strand
CCCGTGGAGCAGGCGGCCGCGCTCGGCCCGGCCGATCAGCCGGTCACCGCCTCCTCCTCCCCGCAGGATTGATGGACGGCGACCCGGTCGGCATCCCCGGCCTCGATGTCCGGCGGGCAAAGCGGTACAGCCGCATCAAGCTGGCCGTCTTCCTCGTGTCGCTCGCGTGGAGCGTGGCGCAGCTGCTCTGGCTGGCGTCTGGCGGGCGATCCACGCGGCTGAAACAGGCGGTGGCCGCGGTGTCGCCCGATCGCAGGCTGGCCGTGCCGGGCTATTTCGCCGCCGTCACCGCGGCGGCCTGGCTTGCCTCGCTGCCGCTCCGGTTCGCAGGCGGCTGGGTCGTCGAGCGCCGGTTCGGCCTGACCGGGCAATCGCCCCGGGCGTGGTTCGCCGACCAGCTCAAGGGTCTCGCGCTCTCCCTCGTCATCCAGCCCGTGCTGCTCGCCGCGGCCTGGACCGTCATCCGGCGCCGTCCCCGCGACTGGTGGCTGGTGCTCGCCGCCGTCACCGGACCGCTGGCCGCCCTGTTTGGCTACCTGGCCCCGCTGGTGATCATGCCCCTGTTCAACCGCTACACGCCGCTGGAGGACGAGCACCTCGCAGCACGCCTCCGCGACCTCGCCGGCCGCGCAGGCGTCGCCGCCGCCACGCCGGTCTCGGTCGACCTCTCGCGCCAAACCGACAAGCCCAACGCCTTCTTCGCCGGGATCGGCTCCAGCAAGCGCATCGCGCTCTCCGATACCCTGCTGCGCGATTTCGAGCGCGACGAAATCGAAGGCGTCATCGCCCACGAACTCGGCCACCAGGCCCACGGCGACATCTGGCGGCTGACCGGCTTCATCGCCGCTTCCGGGTTCGCCCTCTCCTGGGCCCTGTCCCGCATCGCGCCCCCGCTCGTCCGGCGGACGGCCCCGCGCTCCGGCGCGTCCACCATCGCCGACGAAGCCAGCTACCCCATCGTCGCCCTCGTGCTGTCCGCGCTCGGATTCCTGCTGGCTCCCATCCAGGCGGCCTACTCGCGGGCCATCGAGCGCCGCACCGACCGCTTCGCCGTGGAGTTGACCGGGGACGGCCCCGCCTTCGCCCGGGCCCTCGCCCGGCTCGCCACCGCCAGCCTCGCCGATCCCGATCCACCGCGTCCGCTCGTGCTCCTGCTGTACAGCCATCCCCCGGTCGCCGAGCGCATCCGGGCGGCCCGCGCGCGAGGTTCTGACCGCTGAACCTGTGAGTTCCGCGGGGAGCTACATGGCACGGTGACACGCAGTCAAGTTATGCGCTAGACTCCCGCTGCCGGTCGGGCTGACTGGGGAGGACAGCCCGACGAGGGAGCCGTCGTCGCACTGGGGAGGCGACGGCCAGGCGCGGAGCGAAAGCGTTCGTGGGGATGGGAGCGCGGCATGGTCGGTGGCGAGCCGTTCGTTTGGCGTGGGGGACGGGCAGAGGTGACGCTGTCGCAGGCAGAAGGCCACTGGACGGTCGAATACAGCTCCGCCGGTCGCTTGCTCGGGCCGCGCCAGGTCCTCTACCTGGGCCGCCATCGCGACGCGACCCATGCCGCCTGGGATGTCATGGCCCGCGTTTCGCTCGCGTCCAGGGACGAGGACGAGGGCCTGCGCGCAGGCCAGCTCGCCGCCCGCTGGATCAGGGCCGCCCGCCAGCAGTCCAGTTCCGCCCGCTGACGGCTCGTGCCCGAACTCCCTGAAGTCGAGACGATGCGCCGCATCGTCGAACGCGAGCTGACCGGCCTCCGGCTGGAATCGGCGGACCTTCGCCTGCCCAAGTTGCTGCGCGACTCTCCCATGCCCTCCCTCGATCCGCTCCTTGGCCAGCGCATCACCGGGGCCCGCCGCCGGGCCAAGGTCCTCGTCACCGACTGGAGCGGCGGCCTCAGCCTGATGAGCCATTTCATGCTCGCCGGACAACTCGCCGTCATCCGGCCGGACGGGCGGCGCGCCGTCGCCGGCCACCCCGTCCCGAACCCGGAAGGGCCATACCCGCACAAGGCCACCCACGCCATCCTCACCTTCGACGATGGCTCCGTGCTCCACCACAGCGACATCCGGCAGTTCGGCTGGCTGCGGCTGATGCCGACCGCCGGCGTCCCCGCCGCGCTCGACGCCTTCGGCTTCGGACCCGAGGCCGTCGGCGCGGAGCGCGGCACACTGGACGACCTCGCCAGCCGTCTTTCCCGGCGCGGCATTCCGGTCAAGCAGGCCCTGCTCGATCAGGCCATCCTCGCGGGTCTCGGCAACATCTACGTCGACGAGGCGCTCCATCGCGCGGGCATCCACCCGGCGGTCCGGGCCAATGCCCTCGATCCGGCCAGGCTCGCGCTCCTGTACGACGCCATCGCCTGGGCCCTCGAGCGGGGCATCGAGCAGGGAGGGGCCACCATCGTGCACCAGAAGGCCTACCCGCGCGACGGATTTCCCGCCATCCACGGCAGGGAAGGGGAGGCCTGCCTTCGCTGCGGCGGGGCCATCCTCAAGACGCGGGTGGGCGGCCGCGGCACCTACCTCTGCCCGGCCTGCCAGCCAGCCTGATCCTCGCCGGTCACCGCGCTGGCCAGCGCGGACAGCACCGGGCCCGCGTCGGCCCGCACCAGCACGTCCGCCTCGCCGTCGAGCGGCGTCTCCTGCCGGTTGACGAAGGCCAGCCGCGCCCCCGTCTCCCGCGCCAGCAGCGGCAGCCGCGCCGCCGGCTGCACCACCAGCGAACTGCCGA
>JBJTKE010000315.1:0-9886 GCA_046096285.1 Chloroflexota bacterium | reverse complement strand
GTGCGGAACTGGGCGATGGCGCGGGTCATCAGGTAGCCCAGCCCGGCCTTGGAGCCGACGAACTCGCCGAACACCGCGCCGATCACGCAAACCGCGATGGCGATCCGCGCGCCGGAGAAGATGGCAGGAAGGGCGGAGGGCAGCCGTACGAGGCGGAACAGTTGCAGCCTCGACGCGCCGAACGCCCGCAGCAGCGACATCGTCTCGCGGTCGGCGGAGCGCAGGCCGTCGACGGCGCTGACCACGATCGGGAAGAACCCGACCAGCGCGGTCACCAGCACCTTGGGCAGCAGCCCGTATCCGAACCAGATCAGGAGCAGCGGCGCGATCGCGGGCACCGGCACGGTCTGACTGGCGACGACGATGGGGTAGAGCGCCCGGTCGAGCGCGGGCGATGCATCGATCAGGAGGGCCAGAAGCAGGCCGCAGACAAGCGCCAGCGCGAAACCGAGCAGCACCTCGGCGAGCGTGATGCCGGCGTTCGACAGGAGCAGGCCGCGCTCGCGGGCCAGCGTCGCCGCCACGGCGGAGGGCGGCGGCAGCATCCAGGCGGGAACGCCGGTGATGCGCACCGCCGCCTCCCATCCGGCAAGCAGCAGCGCGATCAGGGACAGCGGCGGCAGCCAACGCCTGAGCAGCGTCATCGCGCCTCCTCCAGCCGGGAGAGGATCGCCGCCTTGTGGGCGATGAATCCGGGATCGGTGACGATGGCACGGCGGCGCGGCCGCGGCAGCCCGATCCGTTCCTCGTGGGCGATGCGCCCGGGGCGGGGGCTGAAGACCAGCACCCGGTCGGCCAGCAGGATCGCCTCGTCGACGTCGTGGGTCACCAGCAGCACCGCCTGTCGCTCGCGCTCCCACAGGCCGAGCAGCCAATCCTGCAGTTCCGCGCGGGTCAGGGCGTCGAGCGCGCCGAAGGGTTCGTCGAGCAGCAGCACCGGCAAGCCAGGCAGGATGGTGCGGAGGAAGGCGAGGCGCTGGCGCATGCCACCGGAGAGTTGGGCCGGGTAGGCGCCGCCGAATCCGGCCAGCCCGAACTCGGGCAGCCGCGCCTCGGCGCGCTCGCGTGCCGCGCCCGCCGGCGTGCCCGTGATCTCCAGCGCCAGCGAGGCGTTGGCGGCGACGGTGCGCCACGGCAGCAGCAGGTCGCGCTGGTGCATGTAGGCGGTGCGGCCGAGGCGGCGCGCCGCGGGCAACGCCTGGCCGCCGAGTCGGATCGTGCCGCGGTCCGGCTCGGCAAGCCCGGAGATGAGGTCGAGCAGCGTGCTCTTGCCGGACCCCGATGGCCCGATCACCGCGACGAATTCGCCGGGGGCGACATCCAGGCTGATCGCGTCGAGCGCGGTGAGGACGCGCCCGTTTTCGCGGTAGGTGGCGGTCACCGCCTCGATGCCGACCGCGGGCGCAGGCCTGGTTGTGGTCGAATCGCCCACCGCGTGCTCCGGCGCCGAACCGCGTTGCCGCTGGCGATTGTACGGGGGCGGCTGCGGCGGCGGGTGACGCCGGGTCACCCGGCCGCCCGGCCGGCCGCGAGGTCGTCGAGCACGAGCGCGGCGATCCGGTTGCCGAGGCGCACGCTGTAGTTCGTGCCGCGGTCCTCAGGGTAGATCTGGGTGGTGTTGGCGAGGTAGAGCCCCGGCAGTCCGGTCCGGTGCGGCGGCAGCTTTTCGCTGTAGTTGAGCGGCACGATCGGTTGGGCGGCACGTTCGCGGAACACCCAGGAGCGGGTGATCCAGGCCGCCTCGAAGGATGGGTTCACCTTGCGGAGGAAGGGCACGTACCGGGCGATGAGTTCCTCGTCCGGAAGGGTAAACCAGGGATCGTCGGACTCGAGGTACTTGCTGAGGTAGACGTAGCGGCGGCCCGCGGAGTGGGAGGGGGCGATGAAGTTGGTGTGTTCGATGATGGCGGTGAACGGCAGGTCCGGATCGGCGATGTTCAGCCAGTAGGTGTCCGACAGGGGGCGGTCGAGTTCCAGCAGGGCGACGACCGCCGCCTCGTACTCCAGCGAGCGCAGCCGCTCCCGGTAGGCCTCGGGAAGCCCCGGCACGAGCCGCTCGAAGATCGGGGAGGGGGTGGTGGCGACGACGATGTCGCAGGGGCGTGCGCCGCCGGGTAGCTCCACGCGCCAGCCGCCGCCCGCCTCCTGCACCAGCGAATCCGGCCCCATGCCGGTGTGGATCGTGGCGCCGGCCTCGCGGGCCGCGGCGGCGAGCGCTTCGATGACCACGTTGAAGCTCCCGAGCGGGTAGCCGAGTTTCTCCTGATCGAGCGGGGACCTGCGAGACGTCGTGCGTAGCCAGATCTTGCCCCAGAACCAGCCCATCGCCACCCGGTCGTAGTGCCTGCCGAACTTGGCGCGGAGTTGCGCGCCGAGCGTGCGGTCGTAGGCGCGGCTGCCAAGCGCCCGCTCCAGCCAGGCGTGGGCCGTGACCTGCTCGAACGGCTTCCAGTCGCGGACTTTCTGGAGATAGGCGGTCACGAGGCCGACCCGCAGGCGGTCCTGGAGCGGGATGCACCCGAGGCGAAGCAGATCGAGTGCGCCATTCAGCGGCCAGATGCGGCCGTCCGCGAAGTAGCCGACGTTCGACGGGAGCCAGACCAGGCGGTCGCCGATGCCGAGTTCCTCGATCAGGGCGACGATGTCCCGGTCGCTCTGGAACAGGTGATGGTAGAAGTACTCGAGGTCGCCGCCAGCCACCGGGAAGGCGATGGCCTGGCCGCCCAGCCGCGGCGACCGCTCCCAGAGGGTGACCTCGTGACCCGCCTGCGCGAACCGCAGCGCGGCGGTCAGCCCCGCCATGCCGCCGCCGATGATGCCGATGCGGGCGCGGTCCGGCGGCATCGCCTAGCGGGCGGCGGCGGGCTGCGGGGCGCGCCCGGTGATTCTGCCGAAGAACCGCTGGATCTCGCCGTACTCCCAGGCGACCAGCAACTGGCTGGCGTTGAAAATCGACGAGTAGGTGCCGCTGATCACGCCGATCAGGAGGGCCAGCACGAAGTTCCGGGTGCTGCCGCCGCCGAACAGGTAGAGCGCCAGCAGGGTGAAGATGACCGTCAGCGAGGTGTTCAGCGAGCGCACCAGCGTCTGCGCCAGCGAATAGTTCACGATGCCCTCGAAGGTGGGGTCGGTGTGCCGCCCGAGATTCTCGCGGATGCGGTCGAAGACGACGATGGTGTCGTGCACCGAGAAGCCGATGACGGTCAGCAGGGCGGTGACGAAGAGAGCGTCGATCTCGACGTTGAACAGCCAGCCGAGGATGGAGAAGATGCCGAGCACGACCAGCACGTCATGGAGCATCGCCACCAGCGCGCAGGCGCCGTAGAGCATCGGGTTCTGGGTGTTGCGGAACGCGTAGGCGATGTAGGCGAGGATGCCCGCCGATGCCAGCAGAATGGCGAGAATCGAGCGGTTGCGAATGTCCGAGGAGACCGCGCCGCCGACGGTGGTGAATTCCTGCTCGACGAAGGGTCCGATCTGCCCGGTGAAGCCCGTTTCGATGGCGTCCTTGCGTTCCGAGCCCTCCTTCAGTTCCGGGATGCGGATCAGCCAGGCGTTGCGGTCGGCCTGCCCGGTCTGCTGGATGACCGCCGACTCGTACCCGTTCTCCTCGAGCACGCCGGCGATCTGGCCGCTGGTTGCCGGTTCGTCGAAGGCGATTTCCCAGAGGCTGCCGCCGGTGAAGTCGATGCCGAGCCTGACGCCGTTGAAAATCAGCGAGATCAGTCCCGGCAGGATCACCGCCAGCGAAATGGCGAACCACAGGTTGCGGCGGCTGGCGAGTTGAAACATGGCGGCGGCTCCGGTCGGGATGGGCGGTCAGTCGGCGGCGGATGCGGCGCTGGCGGCGCGCTTGCCGGCGTAGTAGAAGCGTTCATCGAGCAGCGCGTCGCTGCTGATGAGCATTCGCAACAGGGTGCGCGTCACGATGATGGCGGTGAACATGGAGACGACGACGCCGAGGAAGAGGGTGAGGGCGAAGCCGGTGATGATCGAGGTGCCGGTGTAGCGCCCGAAGAAGTAGAGGATCACGGTGGTGATCATGGTGGAGATGTTGGAGTCGCGGATGGATGGCCAGGCGTGGTCGAAGCCGGCCTCGATCGCCTGCCCGAGCGGGCGCCCGCTGCGGAGTTCCTCTTTCAACCGGGCGAAAATGAGCACGTTGGCGTCGACGGCCATGCCGATGGAGAGGATGAATCCGGCGATGCCCGCGAGCGTCAGCGTGACCGGAATGATCTTGAACAGGGAGAAGGTGATCGCCGTGTAGATGAGCAGGGCGACGACCGAGATGACCCCCGGCAAGCGGTAGTAGAGGATCATGAACAGCGCGACCGTGCCGAGGCCGACGATGCCGGCGAGGATCGAGCGGTCGATGGAGTCCTTGCCCAGCGTGGGGCCGACGGTGCGGCTCTGGGCCAGTTCCAGCGGGACCGCGAGCGCGCCCGCCTTGAGCTGGATCACGAGGTTGGCGACCTCCTTCGGAGCAACCCCCTCGATGATGCCCCGGTCGCTGATCGCGCCGTTGACCTGCGGCGAGGAGATGACCGTCTTGTCGATGACGATCGACATGGGCTGGCCGAGGTTGGTGCTGGTGAAGTCGTAGAACTTGTCGGCCCCATCGCCCTGCAACTCGAAGCCGACGACCTGCCCGAAACCGGTGTTGCCGGTGGCGACGTAGGCGTCGCGCAGGTCGCTGCCGCTGACGATGGTTTCGTACACCGGGCCGGCGGGTTCTCCGGTGTCCGAGGCCGCCACCGGCGTGGCGGATGCGCCGTCGCCCGTGCCGCGGTCGGCGGGGCCAAGCGAGGTGTCGACCACGGTCCCGGGCGCGAGGTACTGGCCCTGCGGATCGATGATCTCCAGCAGGGCGGTCTGCTGCAGCACTTCAACGGCCTGCTGCGGGTCATCCACGCCGGGTAGCTCAACAATGATCTGGTCGTTGCCGCGGATCTGGATCACTGGCTCCGACACCCCGAGCCCGTTGACGCGCCGCTCCAGGGTGGCGCGGGTGCCCTCGAGGGTGTCGCGGTCGAGCGTCTGCCCGGCGACGGGCTCCGCCTGGAGCACCACCTGGAGACCGCCCTGCAGGTCGAGGCCCTGGCGGATCGGGTGGCTGGCCTTGTAGCCGTTGATGTCGAGGACGTCGGTCGGAAGCGCCAGCCAGATGCTCGGGATCGCGAGCAGCAGGATGAGGGCGAACGTCAGCCATGTCCGGTTGCGGTTTCGCACGCCCGTCGAACCCCTGGCGCTGGCGGCCGGGACCGCAGGAGCCCGCCGCCGAAGCGCGGCGCGGGCGAAAATGCGCCGCTGCCCGGCGTGCGGCGAGTGCGAGTATAGGAGCGGGGCGAACGGGGGGTCAATCGGGCACGCTCGCCCGGACGGCGCCGGGCCGCCTGTGCCCTGAGTGCGCGTGGGGCTATAGTCCGCACGCTTTCGGGGGCGGTCGTCGTGCGGGTGGAGGTTCTGCCGTGAGTTCGCGGAGGTCGATGCTGAAGGGGTTGGCCGCGGCTGCCGCGCTCGCAGGCGTTCCGGTTCCGCCCGCGGCCCGGGCGCGGCAGGCAACCCCGGGACCCAACCGCCCGAACGTGGTGGTGATCCAGGTCGACGATCTCGATGCCGGCCTGCTCGCAACGGCGCTCCCCGGGTTGCCCGCCATTTCTGGCCTCGTCGCCGGCGGGGCGTCTTTCGGCAGGTACTTTGTTTCCACCCCGCTCTGCAGCCCGTCGCGCGTCACCTTGCTGCGGGGACAGTACGCCCACAACACGGGAGTGCTGTGGAATCGCGGCGAGGAGGAGGGGCAGGGAGGATTCGAGGCCTTCCACCGGCTCGGACTGGAGGAGAACACCCTCGCCACCTGGCTCCAGGATGGGGGATACCGGACGGGACTTTTCGGCAAGTACCTCAACAACTACCCGTTGGGAGCCGAGCCGGAATACGTGCCGCCCGGCTGGGACGACTGGGCGGTTCACGTGTCCGACGAGCGGGAGGCGTTCTACTTCGACTACACGCTGAACGTGAACGGCGAGGTGGTGGCCTTCGGATCGTCACCGGAGGACTATTCGACCGACGTCATCGCCGGGTTCGCCGGGCAATTCGTGCGTGACGCGGCGGCGGCAGGCCAGCCGTTCTTCCTGCTGGCGACGCCGTATGCCCCGCACGATCCCTCCACCTTCGCGCCCCGGCACGCCGACCGGTTCCCGGATGCGGCCGCGCCCGAGACCGCTTCCTGGACCGAGGAGGATGTCTCCGACAAGCCAGACTGGGTTCGACGGTTGCCGCCGGTGGGCGAGGCGGACGAGGCCGAGATCGCCGCCGGCTACCGGGACCGGCTGCGGTCGCTGCTGGCCGTCGACGACCTGGTCGCCGGGCTTCTCGCGGCCCTCGATGAGA
This sequence comes from Chloroflexota bacterium, assembly GCA_046096285.1. Taxonomy (GTDB): domain Bacteria; phylum Chloroflexota; class Chloroflexia; order Thermomicrobiales; family UBA6265; genus CADCWF01. The sequence continues at coordinate 3,496 of JBJTKE010000315.1, read as the reverse complement.
CCGGACAGCGGACCTCCACCTACCTGATGTTCACCTCCGACAACGGGTTTCACTTCGGCGAGCACCGGGTCAAGTTCGGCAAGGTGACCCCCTACGATGAATCCACCCGCGTGCCCCTGGTCATCGCCGGCCCGGGGGTTGCCGCCGGGGCCAGCATCGGCGCCATCGCCGGGAACGTCGACCTGGCCCCGACCATCGCGGAATGGGCAGGCGTCGCCGTGCCGGCGTTCGTCGACGGCCGGTCGCTGGCCGGACTGGCGGCGGGTGCGGACCCCGAAACCTGGCGATCCTGGGCGTTGCTGCAGCAGTTCGAACAGATCGACGAGCGGGTGCGGGCGACGCCGGTCCCGAAGGACAAGCCGCCAAAGCGCAAGCCAAGCCGGGCGACGGCGACCCCGACGCCTGCGCCGACCCCCACGCCCGCTGCGCCCGCCGCGCCTGCGCGCATGATCCAGGCCGATCTGCCGCCGTTCGCGGCATTGCGCGGCGCGGACGTCCTCTACGTCGAGTATGAGACCGGAGAGCGGGAGTACTACGACCTCGGGTCCGACCCGGCGGCGCTCGACAACCTCGCCGCGACCGCCGACCCCCGGCGCATGGAGGAACTCGGCGCGGCCCTTGCCTCGCTGGTCACCTGTGCCGCGGCACAGTGCCGGGAAGCGGACGCGGCGACCGCCTGACCCGTTCCCGGTTCGGCTGGCGTCAGTCCGTCCCGGGGCGCCGGTACAGGCCGTGGTCGAGGATGTAGCGCTCGACGGCCGCAGGCACCTGGTACGAAATGGTCCTGCCCGCGGCGACCCGGGCCCGCAGGTCGGTCGCGGAAATGCCGATGAGCGGGGTGTCCACGAGGTCGATGCGGCCACGGGTCCCGGGCAATGCGGCCTCCACGCGATCGAGATCGGCGTCAATGCCGGGGCGCCGGGCCACGCCGAGCCGCGCCATCTGCGCGATGCGCTCCGGGCTGCGCCATGTCGGCAGGTCCCGCAGCGAGTCTTCCCCCATGAGAAACCAGAGGTCGGCCGGCGCCAGGCAGTTCGCCAGCAAGGCGAGCAGGTCGACGGTGTAGGAGAGCCCGCCGCGCTCGATGTCGGTGGCGTCCACCCGGAAAGCGGGGTTTCCGGCGGTGGCGAGGTGGAGCATCGCCAACCGGTGGCGGTCCTCGCTGATGGCGATGCCGGACTTGTGCGGAGGCGTGCCGGCGGGAACGAACAGCACGGCATCGAGGCCGAGCGCGGCCTGGAGGTCGGCGGCGGAGACGAGGTGCCCGAGATGCACGGGATCGAAGGTGCCCCCGAAAACGCCGACGCGCGGCCTGCCGCTCATCGTGGCCTCCGCTCGATGACCACGCTGGCCCCGGCAAACCGCTGCCGCAAACGTTCGATGACGGCGGACGCGGCGTTCTCCCCGGAATCGAGCACGACCGAGGCGGTGAACGAGAGGTCCTCGCCGTCGAGCGCGTAGCGGTCGATCCGCACGGGAGAGCGGACGCCCGGAACCGCGGCGATCGTCCGGGCGATATCGCCGGAGATGCCCGCGTCGCAGGCCTTCAGTCCGGAGTGGGTGACGAGCATGGGTTCGCCATCCCGGGAGGCGCGGTTGGTCACGATTTCGCCGAAGATCGTGGAGTTCGGCACGTGATACCGGGTGCCATCGGCGCCGGCAAGCGTCGTCGTCCGGAGGTTGATGGCGTCCACGGCACCGTCGGCGTCCTTCACGGAGATGCGCTCTCCCAGCGCAAACGGCCGCTCCGCCAGCAGGTAGAAGCCGGCGACGATGCTGCGCAGCACGTCCTGGAGGGCGAGGCTCAGCGCTACCGTCGCCGCTCCCAGGACGGTGGCGCTGACGGCGACGCTGCCGCCCAGCACCCCATAGGAGAAGATGGCCGCCAGCAGGTAGACGGCGACCGTGGAGATGTTGGCCAGGAGGGCGGCTTGATTGGGGTCGAGCCTGCCGGTTTGCCCAAGGCGCAGCACGCGCCCGCGCAGACGGTTGGCGGCCACCGCGGCCACGGCGGCCATGCCCAGCACCTCGACCACACGGACGGCGAGTTGGCCGAAGTCGCTGGCGAGCCTGCTCCAGAGTTGGCCCAGTTCCGCGGCAAGTTCGTGCATGGGCTGCCCTCCGGAAACGCCGGCGGCGATTCTAGCAGGGCCGCCCGGTCAGGCCGGCCGGGCCATCCACGCCGGGAGTGGTCGAGTCACCGCACCAGGCAGGGCCGCGGATCCACCGGCGGGAGACGGAACGTGTTCGACTACCATGTCCACAGCCATCATTCGGTCGACTGCAACTTCCCGATCCGGCGGCAGTGCGAGGCCGCCATCGCCGCCGGGGTCACCGAACTCGCGATCACCGACCACATGGAGCAGGAAAAGGCCGATCCCGGCTGGGGCTACTACCGGCCCGACGCCTACTTCCGGGAACTGGACGAGGTGCGGGAGGAGTTCGCCGGGAGGCTGACGCTGCTGCGAGGCGTGGAGGTCGACTTCAACTACCGGACCGAACCGCTCGTCCGCCAGTTCATCGAAACCTACGGCGATGAGTACGATTTCATCATCGGGTCGGTGCATTACGGCGAGGGCGGCGAGATCATCTTCCCCGAGTACTTCTCCCCGCGAACCATCGACGAGGTGTTCGTGCCCTACCTTGAAAACGTGAAACTTGCCGTGGAGACGGGATGGTTCAGCACCATTGGCCATCTCGACCTGCCGAAGCGGTACACGCCGAAGACGCACCGCACCTACGATCCGCTGGTCTACCGGGAGCATCTCGAACCGGTTTTCCGGTCCATGATCGCTGCTGGCGTCGGCTTCGAGATCAATACGTCGGGGCTGCGCCAGACGCCGAAAACGAGCATGCCCGGTCCGGCCATCGTGCGCTGGTACAGCGACGCCGGCGGCAAACTGATCACCACCGGAACGGACTCCCACGCTCCCCAGACCATAGGCGCGGGGTTGGCCCGCACGCTCGACATGCTGCTACTGTGCGGCATTGACAATGTTGCTTCCTTCCGCCGCCGGCGGGCGACGCTGACGCCCATCGACAGCCTGCGCCCGGCGGCGGGCTGAAGGGCCGGCGGGCATGAACCGGCCGCCCGCGCGTCCGCGCGCCGGTTCGTCCCGGCCGCAATCGGAGCGGCGCTCGATCCGGGCGGCGGGGCGCGTGGCGATTGCGGCGGCCGCGCCGATGGCGGTCACCGCGGTGGGTGCGCTGGCTGCCGCGCGGGCGCCGCTGCCGCCCTTCGGTGGCGCATTGCCGTTGCGGCTGCTGCTGGTGGTGGCCTTGCTGGCGCTGGGCCTTGCGTTCGCGCGCGGTTCCGGCGGCAGCGAGCGGGCCCGGGGCTGGTGGATGGCGCTCGGCTGCACCTGCCTGCTGTTGCCGGCGCTTGCCCTCCAGGCGTCGATGGCGAGGACGCCGTTCGTCTCGCTCGGATCGGGTTCGGCCGGGAATCTCCTGCTCGCCACCGGGGAGGTGCTGCTGCTGCTGGCCTGCATGTTCG
>JBJTKE010000314.1:0-7378 GCA_046096285.1 Chloroflexota bacterium | reverse complement strand
TTACGTTACCGGGATTGTGTGGGGGGGGGGGGGCGTCATGGCGGGGGGGGCGGGGTCTGGGGACCGCAGGGCGGATTGACAGCCGACGGCCGGGTGATAGGATGCCGCAGAGGTCAACCACTCCACCTTTCGACCCTTTGCCCGGCAGCGAGGCCGGTGGGAGCGGGCACGATGCAGTTCAGTCTCGACCATGTGGGCGTGGTCGTCCGGGATCGGGATCGCGCGGTCGCGGAGTTCCGGGAGCGCTTCGGCCTGGAGGTCGTGGCCGACGAGGTGCTGCCCGATCTCGGGGTGCGGCTGACCTACCTGGAGGGCGCCTCCGGCGCGCCGATCCAGCTGGTGTGCCCGTTCCGGGCGGGGCCGCTGGCCGATCATCTCGAGCGCAACGACGAGGGGCTGCACCACATCTGCCTCGCGACCGGGGACATCCGGGCGGCGGCGGCGGCGCTGGCGCCGGGGCAGGAGGTGCGCTTCAACCGGGGCGGCCGGGACCGCCTCGCCTGTTTTCTCCCCGGCGCGACGGCCGGGGTCGTCATCGAGCTGACAGAGACGGAACCATCGTTCGGAGGATCAGATGGGCAGGCTTGACGGAAAGATCACGGTCATCACCGGCGGCGCGAGCGGGATCGGCCGCGGCGCGGCGGAGGCGTTCGTGCGCGAGGGCGCGATGGTCGGGCTGCTGGACCGCAACGCGGGGCTGGCGGAGGAGGTGGCGGGGGAACTGGGCAGCCAGGCGTTCCCGCTGGTGGCCGACCAGACCAGCGAGGCGAGCGTGGCGGCGGCGTTCGACGAGGTGCGGCGACGGTTCGGCCGGCTCGATGCGTTGATGACCTACGCGGCGGTGCAACTGGTGGGCGAGGACGCCCCGGTGCACGAACTGGACCTGGAGGTGTGGGAGCGGACCTACGCGGTGAACGCGCGGGGGGTGTTCCTGACCTGCAAGCACGGGGCGCGGCTGATGATCGAGGCCGGGAACGGGGGGAGCATCGCCAACGCTGGCTCCCCGACCGGGCTGACGATGAGCGGAGCCGGGTACACGGCCTACGGATCGTCGAAAGCGGCGGTAATGGGGTTGACGCGGATCATGGCGCACGACCTTGCTCCTCATGGGATTCGGGTGAACGGGATCGTGCCGGGGTCGATCGTGACGCCGCTGACGGAGAAGCTGTACGCGGACCCGGAGATCTCGGCGCGGCTGCATGCGCTGCACCCGATCGGCCGGGTGGGGACCCCGGAGGACATGGCGGGGATCGCGGTGTTCCTCGCCTCAGACGACTCGAAGTTCGCGACCGGCGCCCACTTCTTCGTGGACGGCGGCGTATCGGTGCGGTGACGGCGATGGGCGACGGATTCAGGGTCGGATTCACGGCGGATTTCTGGCGGCCCGACGGGAGCAGCGCCTTCGGGGACGTGGCGATCGACCTGCTGGACGAGGCGGGGGTGGCGTGGGAGGCGATCCCGGACCGCGGGAAGGCGTTGCCGGGGAGCGACGTCGCGGGGTACGACGGGATCGCGGTGCTGGCCAAGACGGTGACGGCGGAAACGCTGGAGAACGCGCCGCGGCTGACGATCGTGGCCCGCTACGGGGTTGGGTACGACACCGTCGACGGGGAGGCATGCACGCGGCACGGGGTGCTGCTGGTGATCACGCCCGAGGGCGTGCGGCGGCCGATGGCGACGGTGAACCTCGCCTACCTGCTGGCGCTGAGCCACCGCCTGCTGGAGCAGGACCGGTTTACGCGGGCAGGCGGCTGGGCGCGCAAGTCGGAGTACATGGGGACGGGGCTGACCGGGCGGACGCTGGGGGTGATCGGGTTCGGCAACATCGCGCGGGAGTTCCTGACGATCGCGAAGCCGCTGGGGATGCGGCAGATCAGCCATGACCCCTACGCCAACCCGGACCTGGCGCGGGAACTGGGGGTGGAACTGGTCGATCTCGACCGGTTGATGCGGGAGTCGGACTTCGTGGTGGTGGCGTGCGCGCTGACGCCGGACACGCGGCACCTGGTGAACGCCGAGCGGATCGCGATGATGAAGCCGAGCGCATACCTGATCAGCACGGCGCGGGGGCCGATCGTCGACCAGGCGGCGCTGACGGAGGCGCTGCGGGAGCGGCGGATCCGGGGGGCGGGGCTCGACGTGTTCGAGCAGGAACCGGTGGACCCGGACGACCCGATCCTGAAGCTCGACAACGTGATCGTGTCGCCGCACGGGCTGGCGCTGACGGACGAGTGGGCGCGGATCACGGGGGAGGTCGCGCTGGGGGCGATCCTGGATGTGCGGGCCGGCCGGATGCCGGGGAACATCGTGAACCGCGAGGTGATCGACTCGCCATTGCTGAAGGCGAAGCTCGACCGGTACCGGGAGGCCGCGAAATGAGGACGAATACGGTAAAGCGGACGATCGCCGGGGGCGGGCGCTCGCTGGGGACGATGGTCTTCGAGTTCGCGAGCACCGGGATCGGACGGCTGGCGGCGGGGGCGGGCGCGGAGTTCGTCATCTACGACATGGAGCACACGGGCTGGTCGATCGAGACCATCCGGGGGCTGATGGCGACGACCCGGGCGGCGGACACGATCCCGATGGTGCGGGTGCCGGCCACGGAGTACCACCTGCTTTCGCGGCCGCTGGACGTCGGGGCGATGGGACTGATGGTGCCGATGGTGGAGACCGTCGAGCAGGCAAAGCTGATCGCGGAGTCGGGGAAGTACCCGCCAGCCGGGCGCCGGGGAGCGGCGTTCGGAGTGGCGCACGACGACTACGCGGGCGGGGACATCGCGGAGAAGATGCGCTCGGCGAACGAGGAAATCCTGTTGATCGCGCAGATCGAGACGGCAAAGGGCGTGGAGAACGTGGACGCCATCGCCGCGCTGCCGGGCATCGACGTGCTGTGGATCGGGCATTTCGACCTGTCGAACTCGCTGGGGGTGCCTGCGCAGTTCAGCCATCCAACCTATACGGCGGCGGTGGACAAGGTGCTGGCGGCGTGCCGCAAGCATGGCAAGACCGCGGGGATCATGGCCGGGGATGTGGCGACGGCGAAGGCGCAGCTCGAGCAGGGCTTCCGCATCCTTGCCTACAACGGGGACCTGTGGCTGTACCAGACGGCGCTCCGGCAGGGACTGGAGGCGCTGCGGGGCGCGTAGGCGCCCGCCCAACCAGGAATCGGCGGGAGCGCACGGGCGCCCCCGGGATTCACCGGCGCCCGCGCCGACGCGGGAGATAGTGAGGGTTGCCGCGATGAGTCGGGACCATCAGGGTGGATCGGGGTCCTCGGAGATGGCGGAGTGGTTCGCGCGATCGCGGGCGTCCCGCCGGAACGTGCTGCGCGGGGCCGCGGGAGCAGCGGCGCTCGGGCTGGGGGCGACGGCGCCGCGGGTGCGGGCGAGCACCGCTCCGTCGCTGTCGCCGGCGTCGGTGACGGCGGCGCGGCGGGCGCTGCAGTCGGGGAAGGACTCGGCGCAGGCGGCGGTGGACGCGGCGAATGCGCTCGATCCAAAGCCGGAGGTGCTGAACGTCGTCTGGGAGGACGGGCTCCAGCTCGAGGACCCGAAGAACTTCTCGGGACCGAAGTGGGAGGAACTGACCGGGATCAGGATCAATCCGATCGGGAAGCCGTTCCCGGAACTGTTCCCGTCGCAGGTGGCCGAGCACATGGGGCAGACCGGCGCGTTCGACGTGCTGAGCATGGTGCCCTGCTGGACGGCTGACTTCGTGTCGCAGGGGATGGTGGAACCGCTCGATCCGTACATCGAGCAGTACATGAACCCGGACGACCTGAACGACTATCACCCGCTCTACAAGGAACTGATGAACTACGGGGGGAAGAAGTACGGCCTGTTCGACGACGGCGATGTGATCGTTCTCTACTACCGGACCGACCTGTTCGAGGACCAGGCGAACAAGGACGCATTCAGCAGCGCGAACGGGTTCGAACTTGCGCCGCCGAAGACCTGGGAGGAGTACGACGCGATCCAGGCGTTCTTCACCGAGAAGGGGGGCGGCCAGAGCTGGGGCGGGGCCAGCCAGCGGGCGGCCGGGCAGGTGTTCGGCTGGTTCGGCGAGGAGTTCCGGAACCGGGGAGGGACGTTCTTCGACGCGGAGACGATGGACAGCCTGCTTTCCAGCGAGGCGGGCAAGACCACGCTGAACGCGATGCTGAACCGCAACAAGACGATGCCGCCGGGCGTCGAGACGTGGGGCTTCATGGAGGTGCTCACGGCCTGGATGAGCGGGCAGCTGGCGATGATCGGCGGCACGTGGCCACCGATCGGCCGGTGGTCCGAGGGCACCACCGCCGAGCAACTGGCGTGGGTGCCGGAGACGCAGGTGGCGGGCAAGGTGGGCTACTCGGTGATGCCGATGGGCCACAGCCTGCACAACGCGGGTTTCACGCTTTCAGTCTCCGCCGACAGCCCGAACAAGGAGGCCGCCTACCTGTACGCGCAGTGGGTGACGAGCCCGACGATCAGCCTGGAGCGGGTGATGCTGCCCTACGCGCTGCGCGATCCGTACCGGCTGAGCCATTTCGCGTCCGAGGAGTACCGGGCGCGGTGGGCGAACGCGGGGGCCTACCTCGACACGCTGCAGGCGGCGGCGGACACGGCGTTGCTGGACATCGTGATGCCGGGGTCGGCGGAGTATCACACCGCGATCGACCAGGCGGTGACGGCTGCGCAGGGGGGGATGGCGGTCGACCAGGCCCTCGCTGACGGCGACGCGGCGATGAATGCGATCACGGACCGGATCGGCCGGGAACCGCAGAAGGCGGCCTACGCGGAGTTCGTGAAGATGAAGGGGTCCTACTACCCCGAGTAGGCGGAGGCCGGCGCCGCGGCGGGACAGCCGCCGCGGCGCCCTCCCGGCAAGGGAGCCGCGGATGGCGACAGTGGCGTCAGCACAGGGCGGGGAGACCTCGGGCAGCCGGGGGCTTTCGGCGCGGAACCGGCGGGACGGCTGGCTGATGGCCGCTCCGGCGGTGGTGCTCGTGCTGGGGCTGGGGATCTACCCGCTGATCCAGTCGCTGGTCCTGAGCTTCCAGCGCTGGGAGCTGCAGTCGCAGGACCATCCGTGGGTGGGGCTGGCGAACTACCGGGAGGCGATCGGCGACGCCCGGGTGTGGGGAGCGTTCGCGAACACGCTGCTGATCATGGGCGCGGCGGTGACGCTGGAGTTCCTGATCGGGTTCGGGCTGGCGTTGCTGCTGGCGGGGGAGTTCCCGGGGAAGCGGTTCCTGCTGCCGGTGTTCATGCTGCCGGTGATGATGGTGCCGGTGGTGGTGGGCCTGACCTGGCGCACGCTGTGGGACAACCAGTACGGCGCGATCAACGAGTTGCTGAGCCGGGTGGCGGGGCACGACGTGAACATCATCTGGCTGGCGAAGAAGGACACGGCCATCGCGGCGATGATCGTGACCGACATCTGGCAGTGGACGCCGTTCATGCTGCTGGTGCTGCTGGCGGCGCTGTCGGGGGTGAACCCGGAGTTGTACGAGGCGGCGTCGCTGGACGGGGCGGGGTGGTGGGCGAGCCTGCGGGACATCTCGCTGCCGGGGATCGCGCCGGTGGTGGCGGTGGCGCTGCTGTTCCGGGCGCTGGACGTGTTCAAGATGTTCGATTTCGTCTACATGTTCACGCAGGGCGGGCCGGGAACCTCGACCGAAACGGTGTCCTGGTACATCTACCAACTGGGATTCAAGTTCTTCCGGCTGGGGTATGCCTCGGCGGTGTCCTATCTCGTGGTGATCGCGCTGACCGTGCTGTGCACGCTCTACGTCCGCCGGTTCGTGCGGGAGGGCATGCGATGAGCGCGTCGGCGGGAGCGATTCACCATCCGGTGCGGCCCCGGCGCGGACGGGCGCTGCGGACGGCGGGCCGCTGGGCGGCGCTGCTGGGGGCGCTGGCGTTCTTCCTGTTCCCGATCGCCTGGCTGGTGGGGACGAGCTTCAAGATGCCGGGGGAGTACCTGAAGAACCCGCCGGTGTGGATTCCGGCCAAGCCGACGCTGATGCACTACGGCATGGTGATGGAGGCGAAGGGCTGGCTGGCGCTGAAGAACAGCGCAATCATCGCGACGTCGGCGACGGCGCTGGCGATGGTGATCGGGTGCCTGGCGGCGTACAGCATCGTGCGGTTCGGGACGGGGGGCGGGCACCTGTCGTTCTGGCTGCTGTCGCAGCGGATGATGCCGCCGGTGGTGCTGGTGGTGCCGTTCTTCCTGGTGCTGCGGTCGCTCGGGCAGGTGTCGCCGGCGCTTGGGATCGATTCGCACGGGGCGTTGATCGCGCTGTACACGGTGTTCAACCTGCCGTACGTGGTGTGGATGATGCGATCCTCCGTCGGAGGGGTGCCGGCGGAGGTGGAGGAGAGCGGGATGCTGGACGGGCTGTCGCGGTTCGGGGTGTTCTGGCGGATGACGATCCCGCTGGCGATGCCGGGACTGATCGCGACGGCGACCTTCACCTTCATCTTTGCGTGGACGGAGTTCCTGTTCGCGGTGATCTTCACGCGGACGAAGGCGTTCACGCTGCCGGTGGCGATCGCGGGATTCACCGGAGCGCAGGGGTCGAACTGGGGGCAGGCGTCGGCGCTGGCGGTGGTCGCCACGCTGCCGATTTTCCTGCTGGGGCTGCTGGTGCAGCGGCATTTCGTGCGCGGGCTGACGCTGGGCGCGGTGCGGGGCTAGGAGGGGACGATGCGGGTGGCGGTGCCCGGTGCGGGGCTGATGGGATCGCAAATCGGGGTGGAGTACGCGGTCGGCGGGCACGACGTGGTGTTCGTGGCGCGGGACGAGGCGGCGGCGCGGGAGCGGATCGGGCGGGCGCTGGCGCTGGTGGAAACGTCGGGACTGGCGAGCGTGGAGCAGGCGCGGGGGGCGCGGGAACGGATCTCGGTGACGACGCGGGTTGCGGAGATCGGATCCGACTGCGCGCTGGTGGTGGAGAACATCGTCGAGGATCTCGCGGCCAAGGGGGAGTTGCTGGCCGAGGCGGGACGGGTTGCGCCGGAGGCGACGCTGGCGTCGAACACGTCGTCGATCAGCATCACGGCGATCGGCGAGGCGGCCGGATTCCCGGAGCGGACGATCGGGACGCACTACTGGAACCCGCCGTTGCTGATGCCGCTGGTGGAGATCATCAAGACGGAGCGGACACGGCCCGGGCTGGTGGAGCCGGTGGCCGAGGCGCTGTTGGCGATGGGCAAGCGGCCGGTGGTGGCGGAGCGGGACGTGCCGGGGTTCGTGTGGAACCGGATGCAACTCGCGCTGCTGCGCGAGGCGGTCTGGCTGGTGGAGAACGGGGTGGCCTCGCCGGAGACGGTCGACCAGATCGTGCGGGAGGGGCTGGCCCGGCGCTGGCGGTACACGGGACCGTTCCAGA
>JBJTKE010000313.1:0-3180 GCA_046096285.1 Chloroflexota bacterium | reverse complement strand
GGCGGGCGCCGGGGCGGCGGCGGTGGGCTCGGTCCAGGTTTCGGTCGAGCCTTCCGCGACCTGGAGCAGCGGCGCGGCCGGCGCGCTGCCCGGCTCGCCCGCCATCAGGGCCGAGGAAAACGGGCCGCCGATGCCTCCGGGCTCGCTCGCGCCAGCGGCGGCGACGTCGTCGGGGGCTTGCGAGGAGGTGACGACGGACACCTCGGTTGGCTTCGCGCCGGGTTCGCCGCCGCCGATGCTGACGGCGTCGAGCGGCGAGGCGATGCGTCCGGAGCCGAGGGCGGCGGCAAGCCCCAGCAGGCCGACAAGGCCGCCGAGTTTGACGGTCCATCCCCAGCGGGGGCGCCGCTGGCTGCGCGGCACCACATATTCCTGGAGCGGCAGGTTCCAGTTGCGGCCCGGGCCGCTCGCGGTCGGCGGCGGAGAGGGGCGATAGACGGGGCGGCCTTCCTCGGCGGCGATGACCAGGGCGGCGGGATCCGGGACGGGCTGCGGGCGCGGTGACGAGGCCGGGATGGTGGCTGGCGGCCGGGACTCGTCATCGTCCCAGCGCGGGCGAGGCGCGGCATGGCGCGGGGTCCGGCGCGGCTCCGGGCGAGCGGCCGGCTCGTCGTCGTCGGAGAACGCGGGCCGCGAGCGGGGGGGCAGCAGGTCGAGGTCCGGCAACTGCCGGCGGCCGGCGGCGCCAGCGAGCATGGCGACGAGGTGAGAGGAGACGGAGCGGCCATCGCGCATGCGGAGTTCGAGGGTCTCCGGGGGCGTGCCGTAGGGCGCGCCGGATTCGAGCACATGCAGGGCGATGAGGCCGTCGCGGCGAAGTTCCGGGGCGGGCCGCAGCCAGAGCCGGGGAACATCGAGGACGACCTCGCCGCCGCGAGCGAGGGCGATGCGACTGGTGGTGATGATGAGGCGCACCGGGAGGTCGGCGCCTGCGCCGGCGATGGCGGCCTGACCTTCCCAGAGGACGCCGTCGGACTGGAGGTCGCGCCAGGCGTCGCCGCGGGGGCGTCCCTCGAGGCTGGGCTCGGCGGCTGCATGGCGCAAATCGGTGCGGTCGGTCATGCCCCTCTCCCGTGGAGGTCGGCGGCGGAGGTGGTGCCCTCCGCGCCAGCGCCAGGTTCCCGAAACCGGATGCCGGGTCCGCGCGCGCCGGCGGTGCTGGGAGGCCGCAGGACGGGACCGCACGACCGGGCGTCCCGGCGGTCGGGACACCCGGCGACAGGGTGTACGTACAGTATAGCAGGAGCGTCGCCAGCCGGTCACACCGGCGGGGCGCGCGCTTGACAGCGGCCCTGCCGCCGCCACAATCCCGGCAGGCGAGGACGCAACGGGAGGACGGCATGGCAGCGGCATTGCGGGCGGTGGTGGTGGGTCCGGGCTACATCGGGCCGGTGCATATCGATGCCCTGCGGCGCAACGGCGTGCAGGTGACGGGGCTGGTCGGCTCGGGCTCGGATCGGGGCATCGCGGCGGCGGCCGCGCTAGGCATCCCGGCCTTCGCGACGCTGACCGATGCGCTCGGCGCGGGCCCGGTGGATTGCGTCCACATCGCGACGCCGAACTACCTGCACGCGCCGCTCGCGCTCGAGGCCATCGAGGCCGGCAAGCACGTCGTCTGCGAGAAGCCGCTCGGGATGACCGCGGCCGAAGGCGAAATGCTGCTGCGGGCGGCGGAGGAGGCCGGCGTCGTTCACGCGGTCAACTTCAACTTCCGGTTCTACGCGATGCCCCGGCAGGCGCGGGCGATGATCCGCGCCGGCGAGATCGGCCCGGTGCGGTTGATCCATGGCGGCTACCTGCAGGATTGGCTGCTGCGGGCCGACGATTGGAACTGGCGGCTCGATCCGGCCCTCGGGGGCAGCCCGCGGGCGGTGGCGGACATCGGGTCCCACTGGATGGACCTGATGGGGTTCGTGACCGGGCAGCATCCGGCGGCGGTGTGCGCCGATCTGGCGACGACGGTGCCGGTGCGGAAGCGCCCGGTGCAGGCGGCGGCGACCTTTGGCGGCCAGACCGGAGCCTCCGGCGCGCGCGAGGAGGTCGCCGTGCGGACCGAGGACTACGCCAGCGTGCTGGTCCGCTTCACGGGCGGGGCGCACGGGGTGTTCACGGTGTCGCAGGTGAGCGCCGGCCGCAAGAACTCGCTGCGGTTCGAGATCGACGGCGGGGAGGCCGCGCTGGGCTGGGATTCCGAGCGCGGCGAGGAACTGTGGATCGGGCGGCGCGGCGCGCCGAGCGGGGTGCTGCCGCGGGACCTCGCCCTGCTGGACCCGGATGCCCGGGCGGTGACCACCGCGCCTCCCGGTCACGCCGAGGGGTATATCGAGACGCACCGGGCGCTTTTCGCGGCGGTGTACCGGGCGATCGCCGCGGGCGGCCCGCCGGAGGCGCCGGAGTACCCGACGTTCGCCGACGGCCTCCGCTCGTTGCGGCTGTGCGAGGCGGTCGTGCGGAGCGCGGAGGATGAGCGCTGGGTGGAGACGGGAGGGGCGGCATGACCGGCCGGGAAGCGCGAGGTCCGGGACGGGATCCCGGATGGACGGTCGGGATCGACCTCGGGGGAACGTTCATCAAGTCCGCGCTGCTGGCGCCGGACGGGCGGATCGCGGCGCAGGACCGGGCGGCCACCGGCGGCCACGACGGCAGCGACGCCGTGCTGGGGCGGATCGCCGAGGGCATCCGGCGGATGGCGGCGCACGCGCCGGTGGAGGTGTCCGGGGTCGGGCTCGGAGTGCCGGGGCAGGTGGACATGGAGACGGGCCAAACTGGCGACGTGCCGAACCTGCCGGGCCGCTGGGAAGGTCTGCCGGTCGCCCCGGCGCTGACGAAGGCGACCGGGTTGCCGGTGCGGCTGCTCAACGACGCGAGCGCCTTCGTGGTGGCCGAGCAGGCACTGGGCGCGGCCCGGGGCGCCGATACGGCGCTGTGCGTGACGGTGGGCACGGGCATTGGCGGGGGGATCATCGCGCACGGGAGGCCGGTGTTCGGGTTGGGAGGGGCGTCCGGGGAGATCGGGCACCTGATCGTGCAGCCGGGGGGCGTCGCCTGCAGTTGCGGCAACCGGGGCTGCGTGGACCCGCTGGCGACCGGGCCCACCATCGTGGCCGAGGCGGTGCGGCGCTGCGTGCAGGGCTTCTCGACGCGGCTGCCGGAATTTTCCGGCGGCGACCTGAACCGGAT
>JBJTKE010000312.1:0-5331 GCA_046096285.1 Chloroflexota bacterium | reverse complement strand
CGCCAAGGTTCATGATCGCGTAGGCGAACAGGTAGTAGAGCAGGGCGGCGACGCCCTGGTCGGACGCGTTCGGCCCCTCGAAGGGGTTGCTGGTCCGCCACACCGCAAGCCCGACCATCATGTACCCGGTGTGGGCGATCGAGGAGTAGGCCAGCATCCGCTTCACGTTGCGCTGGGAGATCGCCACGATGTTGCCGAACGCCATCGTGATCAGCGCCAGCACCGCGATCAGGTTCAGCCACTCGTCGCTCATCGGGCCGAGGGCCTGCACGAGGATGCGGATCGCCGCGGCGAACGCGGCCGCCTTCGGCACCACGCTCATCCAGCCGGTGACCGGGGTGGCCGCGCCGTCGTAGGCGTCCGGCGTCCAGAAGTGGAACGGCACCGCGGCCATCTTGAACCCGAGTCCCACGGTCAGCAGGAGCAGCGCGAGCAGCAGGCTCGGCTCGCTCAGGATGCCGCGGTCGCCCTCGCCGACCGCCGCCAGGGCCCGGGAGATCCCGTCGAGGTCGGTGGTTCCGGTGGCCCCGTAAATCCAGGCCATCCCGTAGACGAGGATGGCCGAGGCGAAGATTCCCAGCAGGAAGTACTTCATCGCGCCTTCGACCGCGGTGGCGCGCCGCTTGGCGAACGCGGTCAGGACGTAGGTGGAGAGCGAGGCCAGTTCGATGCCGACGAAGATCATCACCAGGTCGCCCGCGGCGGCCACGAACAGCGCGCCCAGCGTCGAGAAGGCGAGCAGCACGTAGAACTCGCCGATGGGCATCTTGCCCTCGAGGCGGTCCACATAGCTCGCGCTGACGAAGACCGTCAGCAGCGACGCCATCAGGATCACCAGCGACAGGAACACCGTCAGGCCGTCGGCCCGGAACAGGCCCCAGCCCGTCGAGGCGTTCCTCCCGTCCTGCAGCCACAGCGAAGCCATCGCCAGCCCGTAGCCGATGATCGACAGCGTGGTGAGCACCCGGTAGTGGCTGCTCTTTGGCAGGAAGGCGTCGCCCAGCAACAGCAGGATGCCCAGCGCGAGCACCACCACCTGCGGCAGCATCAACCCGAAATCCAGCCCCGGCAAATTGGAAAGATCGACGAGCATCCGGCTGCTCCCATTCCCCAACCCGGGCCTGCCGCCCGGACGTCGACGCGGCGCGCTAGCGGTACATCGCGAGGATGCGCTCGAACGCGGGCTCGCAGTAGTGGAACACCAGCCCCGGCAGGATGCCGAACACGATGGTGGCCACCGCCAGCGGGAACAGCGTCAGCGCTTCCTTCTTCGTGAGATCGGGCCAGTTCTGGCCGTGACCATGCTGGTCGTCGTGGCCGTCGGCATGCGCGTGGCTCCCGCCGGAAACCGGCAGCGGCATCGCGCCGTGGGCATCGTGGCCGTGGCCGTGGCCGTGGCCGTGGCCAGCAGCCGCGAGCATCGCCTTTTCCTCCGGGGTCAGGGCGTTGTCATGCGGATCGGGCATCTGGTCCCTGGCGCGGCCGAAAACGACCCGCTGGAACATCCACATCATGTACCAGGCGGCGAAGATCACCACCGCGAAGGTGAGCAGCGCCAGCCACGGGTTGTACTTCCAGGCTGCCAGCGCCACCAGGAACTCCCCGACGAACCCGCTCAGACCCGGCAGGCCGATGCTGGCGAACATGAACAGCGTGAAGTAGGCCGCGTAGGCGGGCATCTTGCTCGCCAGCCCGCCGAACGCCGAGATCTGCCGCGTGTGCGCCCGCTCGTAGATCACCCCCACCAGCAGGAAGAGCGCGCCGGTGTTGAACCCGTGCGCCAGCATCACCATCATCGACCCGTTCATCCCCTGCAGGTCGAGCAGGAAGATGCCCAGCGTCACGAACGCCATGTGGCTGACCGACGAATAGGCGATCAGCTTTTTCATGTCCGGTTGCACCAGCGCCACCAGCGCGCCGTAGAGGATCGCGACCACCGAGAGCCCGATCACCCACGGCTGCCAGGCAATCGTGCCAAGCTCGAACATCGGCAGGTTGAAGCGCAGCAGGCCATACCCGCCCATCTTCAGCATCACCGCGGCCAGGATGACCGAGGCCGCCGTGGGCGCCTGGACGTGGGCATCCGGCAGCCAGGTATGGAACGGGAAGAGCGGCACCTTCACCGCGAAGGCGATGAAGAACGCGGCAAACACCCAGAACTGGAAGGTCGGGCTGTAGTTGCCTTCCTGCAGCTTGAGCACGTTGAGCGTCCGCTCCCCGGTCTCCAGGTAGTAGGACTGGTAGGTGGCCACGATGCCGACCAGCATCAGCAGCGAGCCGAACAGCGTGTAGAGGAAGAACTTGACCGCCGCGTAGACCCGGTTGTCCGAACCCCAGATCCCGATCAGCAGCGCCATCGGGATCAGCATCAACTCCCAGAAGATGTAGAACACGAACAGGTCCAGCGCCATGAACACGCCGAGCATGCCCGTTTCCAGCAGCAGCAGGGCGATGTAGTACTCCCGCCTGCGGGCGTTGACGGTGTCCCACGACCAGATGATCGCGATCAGCGTCAGCGCCGTGGTGAGCACGATCAGCGGCACCGCGATGCCGTCAACCCCCATGAAGTAGGAGACGCCCAGCCCGGAGGCCCAGTCGAACTTCTCCTGGAACGGCACCGGCCCGGAGGCGTCGAACGGCGCGTTGGGGTCGAAGTTGACGAGCATCACGATCGACAGCAGCAGCGAGCCGATCGCGCACAGCAGCGCCACCATCCGCGGCAACGTCTCCGAGGCCTTCGGCAGCAGGAAGATGAGCAGCGCCCCGGCCAGCGGCAGGTACGCCATCGCGCTCAAGAGGGGAAATCCGTTCACGCTCGACTCCGTGGCCTCACGCGGGCGATCGTCCGGCGGCCGCCCCAGGGGGGCGCCGCGATGTCCCTACCGGAAGACGTTGCTGAACAACCCGAGGTAGATGCCGACCAGCAGCACCATGCCGAAGGCGATCGCCAGCGCGTAGTTGGCGACCATTCCCGTCTGCACGTGCCGGAGGCGCTGGCTCACGCCGCCGATCCCGGTGGCGACCCCGTTCACCGCGCCGTCGATGATCCCCTCGTCCACCACGTGCCAGAGCCAGTTGGCGAGGTTCTTCAGCGGCTGCACGATCGCGGCGTTGTAAAGCTCGTCCCATCGCCACTTGTCGTAGAGGAAGCTGTACAGGCCGGGGTTGCGGCGAGCCACCGCCACCGGATCGATGGCGCCCTTCAGGTAGGTCAGCCACGCCACCAGCAGCCCGGCCAACGCCGCGATGGTGGAGGCGATGGCGATGCCGTACTTCTCGGCGTAGGTCGGGTGCACCAGCGAGACCGCCACCCCCGGCGTGCTCGCATGCTCCTCGGTGGCGCCCTCCTCCGCGTGCATCACCACCGGCGCATCGGTCACGTAGATCGACGCGACCTCCTCGCCCTCCTTGCTGTGCTCCTCGCCGCCGGCATGGAACACCGGCTCAAGGAACTTGTGGAACGGCCCCGCCTCCGGCGGGAACCCGACGAACCCGATCAGCAGGGACGGCACCGCCAGGATCAGCAACGGGATCGTCATCGACGGCGGCGATTCGTGCGGGTGAATCTCGTGCGAGTCGAAGCGTTCCTTCCCGAAGAAGGTCAGGAAGACCAGCCGGAACATGTAGAGCGCCGAGATGAACGCCGTGACGATGGCCACCACCGTCAGGATCTTGCCCAGCGGCTGCAGCGTGGTGACGAACGATCCCAGGATGATCTCGTCCTTCGACCAGAACCCGGCGAAGGGGATGATGCCGGCATTCGCGAACGCGGCGATCAGGAACGTCCAGGTGGTGATGGGCATGTATTTCTTCAGCCCGCCCATCTTCTGGATGTTCTGCTCCTCGTGCATGCCGTGAATCACGGAACCCGCCCCGAGGAACAGGAGCGCCTTGAAGAAGGCGTGCGTCATCAGGTGGAAGATGGCGGCCACCCACGCCCCGACCCCCAGCGCCAGCGCCATGTACCCGAGCTGCGAGAGCGTCGAGTACGCCACCACCCGCTTGATGTCGTTCTGCACCATGCCGATCGTGGCCGCCATGAATGCGGTGAACACCCCGATTATCGCGATCACCGCCATCGCCGTCTCGGACGACTGCACGATCGCGTGCGACCGCGCCACCATGTAGATGCCGGCGGTCACCATCGTCGCGGCGTGGATCAGCGCCGACACCGGGGTCGGGCCTTCCATCGCATCGGGCAACCAGACGTGGAGCGGGAACTGCGCGCTCTTGCCGCAGGCCCCGAGGAACAGCAACAGCGCGATGCCGGTCAGCACCGCGGGCGACACCTCGAGGACCCGGGAGAAGACCTCCTGGAAGTTGAGCGTGCCGAAGATCCAGAAGATCCACATCACCGCCAGGCCGAACCCGAGGTCGCCCACGCGGTTGACGATGAACGCCTTCTTCGCCGCGTCGCCCGCAGCCCGCCGCTTGAACCAGAAGCCGATCAGCAGGTAGGAGCAGAGACCCACGCCCTCCCAGAAGACGAACAGCAACAGGAAGTTGTCGGCAAGCACCAGCATCAACATGCTGAACACGAAGAGCGGCAGGTAGGAGAAGAAGCGGTAGTAGCCGCCGTCGCCCTTCATGTAGCCGATGGAATAGATATGCACGAGGAAGCCGACGGTCGTCACCACCACCAGCATGACCGCGGTCAACTGATCGGCGTAGAGGTTGACATCGACGTTGAAGTCGCCGGAAGGGATCCAGCGGAACAGGTGCTGGGAGATCGGCTCGCCGGTGGCGTGGAGCTGGCGCAGAACGGCGAGCGACAGCACCCAGGAGACGAAGACCGCCGGCGCGGCGATGAGCGCCGCCTTGTCCTTGATGATCGACCGGCCCAGCAGGATGTTGACGATGAACGCCAGCAGGGGCAGCAGCGGGATCAGATACAGGTACTGCTCCATCACCGGCTCGCTCCCCATGGCCCCCGGCCGACGCTACGGACGCGCATCCCTGACTTCCCTCCCGCACGCGGTAACACGACCGGACGGCTCCGGCGAAAGAACGAGCGGAGTGTACCGCACGCGCCGCCGGCGCGGGGCCCCGCCGCGCGGGCCCGAGCCGGGTGGCGTGCCCGGCGCGGGCGCTGGCCACCCGGTCCGCCGCCCCCGGCGTCCGATGATCGGATCGTTGCGCCCAGTGTGCTCCCCCGGCGGGCTCCGAGGGAGGTTGACGGCTTCAGCGGTCGCGCGGCCGCGCTGTCGCCGCCCCGGGGTTCGCCCCGATGGCGCACAGGGCCCCTCCGCCATCCACCCTGGCTCCCCCAGGAGAGACGCCGGTGGGCGGAAGCCGCGCCGCGCGCGCGGTGGGCCGCGCGGCAGGGCGCCC
>JBJTKE010000311.1:0-8888 GCA_046096285.1 Chloroflexota bacterium | reverse complement strand
GTTGGAGGAACCGCGATGCCGAACCACCAGCCCGCCATCATCCGCGTACCCGTCGCCGCGGGCCAGGCCGTCGCCGTGCACATCGAGGGCCACGCGGCCCGCTGCTACGTCATCGGCCGCAACGCCGCGGGCCGCGAATGCTCCCGCTACGTCGACTGCCACACCCTGCCGCAGGATGCCCGCCGGGCCGTCATCGAGGCGATTGGCCC
Source organism: Chloroflexota bacterium (assembly GCA_046096285.1). Taxonomy (GTDB): domain Bacteria; phylum Chloroflexota; class Chloroflexia; order Thermomicrobiales; family UBA6265; genus CADCWF01. Next base: position 8,679 of record JBJTKE010000311.1, on the reverse strand, counting down.
GGCATCGGCCGTGGCCGTCGACGCCCTCGCGGGGCGGCTCATGCGCCGGGCCGCGGCAACCGACTGACCAGCCGCGGCGGCCATTGCCGCTAGCGCAATGTCTGGACACCATGCGGCGGGGGCGCGATGCTCCCGCCGCATGGTGTCCCCGGAGGAATTCCAATACCGACCGCCGCCGGTTTCCCGAGTAACCGCCCGTATGCCCGAGCGCGACCGCATGGAGGAACCGTCATGCCGCAATGCGAGGGATGCCGCCGCCTGATGTCCGGCAATGCCGCGGACGGGACGGCGCCCGAGCGCGACGCACCGGGGGCCGATGGCGTGCACCAGTGCCGCGACTGCCGCGGGGCGTATTGGGTCTACCGCTACGCGCCGCCGCCGGCCGATGTCGTGTCCGGACCGATGCCGCGCGCCCTCGATGCGATGCTCGCCTGGTGGGATGCCTTGCCGGACCGCGGCGATGCCCGCATGTCGCTTGAATGGCAGGCCGTGGGCGACCATGGCGACCCCGCGGGGGATCCCGTCCTCATTGCCGCGAGTGAACTGCACCGGGACGGCCTGACCCGCGAGGGGCGCATCCGCCTGGCGACCGCCCTGCCGCCGCCGGAATTGCTGTGGCCGGTCTGGTGGCATCCGCGAGAACCGGTTACGTGGGTGTTGTGGGATGAAGTCAGATACGCGCGGTCTGTGAGCGAACGCCGCGGCCCCCGCCTGGCCACGATGGAAGTTACAACCGCCGCCACGGACTACGGGAACGCGGGCGACCCGGCCATGTACGGGCCGGGGCCGCGGCGGGCATCGGCCGCGGTGGCATGCGCCTGGTGGGCCGCGATGCTTACCCCCATCCACCTGGCGCGGGTCGCGTTGATCCGGTCGGGGCCGGCGGGCGCCGCCGCGGTCAGGCTCAGTGCACGCGACCGGGCCGACCTTGACGCGCCGGCGACCGTGGCGGACCCCCGGTTTGCCCAGGTGCTCGGGCGGCGGGCCGCGGTGTCGCGCCGCATCCTCGCGGCCCTGGGCTTGCCCGCGCCCCCCGCCTAGCCTCGCCTGAGGCGGCATCGAGGGCGGCGCACGTTGACCCCCGAGCGGCGCACGCGGCCCGGCATGGCACAACGGCCAGCCCAGGCCACGTGGGCGCCATCGCGGTTTTTGGTCGCAGAGATCCAAACAACCAAAAATCGCGGCCGCGCCACCCTCGCCACCCGCGCCACGCGAGGATATGCCCCTGTGGCGCGTTTTGAGGCCGCTCAGGGGCGCGATGCCGGCACGCTCGATGTCGACGGCCTGAGGCCGCGAGGGCCGCCCGATCGCACGCAAAACGCGACACACAAGAGCGGGAAACACGGCCCCCGGTTGCCGCCTCGCCGCGACCGCCGTCGACCGCCGGAACGGGGCCAGCCCGGCATATCCCGCGAGGCCCCCCGCGAACCGTGGCCGGAGTTTTCGGATTTTTCGGAGGATCAAAAAGAGCCCGCGGCCCGCGGCGGTTCCCGAGTTATCCGAGGCTCACAAAAGGACGCGGGCCAGCGGGGCATTTTCCGACGTTTCCCGGCGCCCTACGCGAAAGGGCCGCTAGGCCGGCAAGGCGCGCGCGGCATCGAGGATGGCCCCGAAGCCGGCGCGTGTCACAACAGGTACACAAACGGTACAGGGGGGTTCGTCAGGAATACGGCGGCGGGCGAGGCTCAGGAATGCCCCCACGACGCGAAATCAGGGCGCGTGGCGCGTTACAGGAAGTGTCTTTTTTTGACACATTGCGCCTACCCATAACTTCGGGGGATTTGGCGCGCCCAATGAGCTCCCGTACCAGCCACGTACGTACCACCCTTCGTTGGAGATCACATTGCCTTTGATCCGAAAAACTATACGCATTGCCAGAATGTGCCAGTTATCGGCGTAGCCGCCATATAAGTCGTAGCTGCCGCCGGTGACGGCTTCGCCTTTCCCGCAGTAGACAGAACCACTAAAGAAACTGTTGTCTTTGATATCAACTCCCCGAAATCGCTCTTCGATCATCGGCATGAAGACCACCGGCGATGTGTCTTTGTCCTTTTTGCGCCGGCCTTTTCGTCTCGCCTCGCCCTGAGCCGCGATGCCGAGCAAACCGGCAACAGCCAATCCCAAACTTCGCCGCGTGATCATGTCGCATTCTCCCCGGTCTGCCAACCGTCACCATTGAGGCCGGGATCATACAGAACGCGGAACGGGGGCCGCTGCGACCGATCATGCCTCGCGCCACGTTGCCGCCTCTTGTTTTCTCTTGTTGGTGGCCCGATCATCCCGGCCCATGACCGGCACGACTGACCAGCCCGAGCGCGCCACCCGCGCCACATCCGCCACCCGCGCCACCCGCGCCACGGGCGAGGATGGCGCGCTCGCCGATGCCGGAACCCGCGCCACCCGCGCCACGCACGCCACCCGCGCCACGCACGCCACGGACGGCGCCGCCCCGGAATGGTTGCCGCTGGCCGATGCCGTCGACCGCTCGGGCGCGTCCCTGCGAACCCTGCAACGGGCGATCGGCCAGGGCGACATCCCGCGCCGGATGGTGGGCCGCGTGGCTCAGGTCGACCGCGCCGCCCTCGATGCCTGGGCCGCCGAACGCGCCGCGGCGACCGGGGCGACCCGCGCCACCCGCGCCACGCACGCCACCCATGCCACCCGCGCCACAGTCGACGGCATCGCGCCGGACCAACCGTCGACGCACGCCACCCGCGCCACCCATGCCACCCGCGCCACCCGCGCCACATCGGCCGCAGGCGAGGATGCGGGCGCCCTCGCGGGCCAGCTGGCCGCGGCGATCGCCCGCGCCGAACGCGCCGAAGCGAACGCGGCCCGCTGGGCTGATGAGGCGGCGGGCCTGAGAACGTTGCTGCAGGATGCCCTCGCCCTGGCGAGGCAGGAACAGACCCGCGCCGAATTGCTGGCCGGTCGGGCCGATGCCCTCGCGGCCCTGTTGCCGGGCGGGGCCGGGGCCATCCTCGATGCCGACACCAGGCCGGCGCGGTCGCCTGGCGAGGATGCCGCGGCGGCCGGGGGCGTGGCCGGCCTCGAGGTCGACCGGCCCGCGGGCGACGGCGCCGCGGACGGTCCGGGCGGCCTCGATGACGGCCCCGCGGAGCATGACGCGGCGGGCATCCTCGCGGCGGCGGGAAATGCGCCTGATGCCCCTGTAGCGCACGGAAACGGCCCTACAGGCGACGGACCCCCCTCGCACGATGCGGGAGACCTGAAAACACCCTCGCCGCCGGCCCCCGGCCGATCGTGGCGGGATTGGTTCCGGCGACGCTAGACACCCCCGCGGCGACGTTCCCGCACGGCTCGGGGGGGGTGTGGCTCAGGTCGATATGTCGCGCGCGTGCCAGACCCGGACGGCGCCGGGGCGTAGCGCGTCGGCATCCCCGGTGGCGCGATTGACGGCCCGAACGCTGATGCCGAGCTCGCGGGCGATCGCATGACGCGACCAGCCGACGGCCCGCAACCGCCGCGCCTGGGCGGCCAGGTCGACGGCCTCGCCGGCCTCGCCATCGAGGATGCGGAACGCCGTCCGCGCCTGGGCCAGGGCGGCCGCCTCATGCTGTTGGACCGCCGCGGCCAGCCGCCTCAGGTAGGCGGTATGGGTCGCGGGATCATCCCAAACGTCCCGCCAGCCGTCGCCCGTGCCGCGGGCCGGGAACGCCGATTCCCGATGCTTGCCGGGCTTGCCGCCGGTCGCCGTCGCCATCCTCGATACCCCCTCGCGTTCCTGTGTATGGCGCAAACATTCTCTTGTCCGCAATGCACAGCGTGCGTGTTTCCCTGCCGCCATGCGGAAACCCGGACCCTCGCTGTTTCACTCTGCCCCTCGACTTGCGCGGAATAAACCGGCCCGTGCCGACAGCCACGCAAAGAACGGGCGGGGTATGTCGCCCACTCCCCTTGCCGTCCCCCTCCGTGTGGCCCACCATCCCACCGATGCGGGGGGGCAGTTCGCTCGACCGGAGGCACCATGCGCCCTGAACGTGCCGTCCTCGCCGTGGCCCTCGCGCTAGTCCCCGCGGCCGCCATCTCGGTTCAGCAGTTCACCCTCGACGAAGCCCGCGTCCGCATCGAACGCCTTGAGTCCCGCGTTGGCGAACTCGAAGCCGCTGCCACCATGCAACCAGCAGGCGAGGGCCGTGGCCGGCGCGCGGCCGGCGTGATTGCCGGGTCTGCGTTCTGCGGCATTCATGGCTGCCACTTCATACTCTCCCGTTTGCTCCAATACCTCATAGTCAACTCGGAGGGCCTGGTCCTCATAAATGCCCTGGACACCTTAACTGCAACTGCGCGGTCGGACGCGATCGAAGCCATGACCGCGGCGGGCTGCTACGAGTACGGCGCGAAGACCGTCGAAAGCGTGAAACTGGATGATGGAACCACGATGCAATTGACGTCCTACAACAACCCCCCGGCGATGGTGATCGATCCGGCAAAGACCTACACCGCGGTGCTCACGACCAACAAGGGCGACATCACCGTCGAGTTCCTGCCCGGCGACGCCCCGAAAACGGTCAACAACTTCGTCTGCCTCGCCCGTGACGGGTACTACGACGGCACGCCCTTCCACCGCGTCTTCAAGGGCTTCATGATCCAGGGCGGAGACCCGACCGGCACGGGCCGCCGCGGCCCGGGCTACCAGTTCGAGGACGAAAAGGTCTCGCGCCCGTACAACAAGGGCATCATGGCCATGGCGAATGCCGGCCCCAACACCAACGGCAGCCAGTTCTTCATCATGCTCGCCGATTACCCGCTGCCGCCGAACTACACCATCTTCGGCCGGGTCACCGCGGGGCAGGACGTGGTCGACGCCATCGGCGACACTCGCACGATCGCCGGCGCCTCCGGCGAGCGCTCCACGCCGACCGAGCCGCTCGTCGTCGAGAAGGTGACGATCTCCGAGTCCTGAACGCCATCCGGCGCCAAACCGGACAGCCGACGCACGAACGCCGCGGATCGCTCCGCGGCGTTCGCCCGTTCACCGACCCGCAACCCGGGCGCCTGTCGCTGTCCGGCGCCGGGACGGGCCTGGGTCATGCCGCGCTGGCCAGACGCTCGGCCTCGTCGCACAGATCCTCGTACTGCCGCAGCACCTGGATCCAGAACGTCTCCCAGCGCTCGACGTCCTCGCCCGCGATCTGGGCGGCGCCGATCCGGTGGTAGCCGTCCTCCAGCCGGGCCCGCAGGATCGCGACGCGCTCCTCGATGCGGTCGGTGGAGATGGAATCGTGCCGGTCGTGCATCCTTCGTTCTCCGGTTCGCGCCGCGCCCGTGCCGGTCAGGACGCGATGTCGACAGGCTGCCGGCGGGCCTGCAGGTGTTCGATCAGGATCGAGGCGTCGCGCCTGCTGATCTCCTTAAGGCCCGTCCCGAACCTCCCGATCGCCTCCTGCTCGATTTCTTCGTCCGAGAGGCCCGCCTCGCGCCCCACCGCCTGCAGGTAGCGAATCTGCCGCTGCGTGGGCGCCGGGTTGGCCGTCGCAGCCGGAGTCGGATCGGGTCGGTCAGCCGCCGCCGGCGTGACCGCGGCGAGCCTGCGGCCACGGGTCGCATTGAAGTCGATCGGCGCGTCGACCACGCGGCCATTCGCCGCGCCGAAGTCGAAGTCCGGGCAGAACTGGGTGCCGAAGCCAAGCGCGGCGAGCGCGCGGCCGAGCGCCTTGGTTTCGGCCTTTTCGATGTAGTCGCGGAAATCGTCCGGTCCCTCGCTGCCCCAGCCGGTGGCCGTGCCGCCGCCGGGCACCGTGACGGTGGCCTTGAAAACGGCCATGGTGCGGTCGAGGGAGACGAGGTCGGTTTCGATGCGGGCGTCGGGATGCTGCTCGCGGAGCCAGACCAGGCGCCACTTGACCTCGAGGTAGTCGGAGCCGTTCACCTTCGACAGGTGGCGGCTGGGTTCGAACAGTGCGGGTGCTGCCATCGGGTCCTCCTCTAGAACACGCGTTCTGCGACGTAGTGTACGTTTGTAGAACAAATGAGTCAAGTAGGTCCTGCCGCCCGCCGATTGCCAGCCCGCCGCTGCACCGCCTCGCGCCTCGCGCGCCGCCGCCGCCGCCGCCGCTCTGCCCGCCGCAAGCCATCGGGCGACATATCGCCGTTCGGTCGTGAATCGGTACCAACGAGCCGATTTCCGGCCCGGCAGCGGCCGGGGCCTGTGCTAGACTCGCTCTACTGTACGGACAGGTAGCGCGGAGTAGCGGGCTGTGGATCTCACGTGCGAGCAGGAACAGTTCCAGCGGGCGCTAGCCCTCGTCTCCCGCGCCGTCGCGGCCAAGACCTCGATGCCGGTGCTCTCCAACGTCCTGCTGACGGCCGAGCATGACGCGCTTCGCATCGCCGCCACCAACCTCGAGATCGGCATCTCGACTGCCATCGCGGTCGCCGTGGCTGAGCCCGGGCAGGTCACGGTAGATGCCCGCCTCCTCGGTGAGTTCGTCGCCACGCTGCCTGCCGGCAATGTGCGGCTGCGGTCGCAGCCGGCGAAGTTCAGCCTCAACGTCCAGAGCGGCGAGGGCAGGCGCGCCACCACCGCCGACATCAACGGCATGGACCCGGACGACTTCCCCGTGCTCCAGCCTGAAACCGGCGGCGGCTTCGCCGCGACCGTCGATCCGGCGGCGCACCGCGAGATTATCGCCCAGGTCGAGTTCGCCGCCGCCGCCGACGAGAGCCGCCCGGTCCTGGCCGGCGTCCTCGCCCGGTTCGAGGAGAGCCGCCTCACCCTGGCCACCGCCGACGGCTTCCGGCTCGCGGTCCGCTCCGGCCCGCTTGCCGAACCGGCCCCGGAGAAACTCGATGCCATCGTTCCCGCGCGGGCCATGCGCGAACTCGCCCGCATCATCGCCGACGCCACCGAACCGGTCCGTCTCGCCCTCACCCCCAACCGCAGCCAGTTGGTGGTGCGGGTCGACGGCACCGTCTTCCTGTCCCGCCTGATCGAGGGCACCTTCCCCGACTATCGCGCCATCGTCCCGCGCGAGTTCGCCACCACCGTCACCATCGGCCGGGATGCCCTGCAGACCGCGGTCCGCCGCTCCAGCTACTTTGCCCGCGACAACAACGACGTGATCCGGCTCACCGTCGCGGGGGCCGAGGACGACGGCGATCTCGGCTCGGTCGAGGTGTCGGCCAACGCGGCCGAGCGGGGGAGCAGCCAGAGCTTCGTCGACGCTGGCGTCAGCGGTCCCGGCATGCAGATCGCCTTCAACGCCCGCTTCCTGACCGAGGTCCTCGGCGTGCTGCGGTCCGGCCAGGTCATGCTCGGCTTCAACGGTTCCAACCAGGCTGGCGTGGTCCGGCCCGCCGATGGCGGCGATTACGACCACGTGATCATGCCGATGGTGATTGGCGCAAACTGACCCCGCGGCCGCACAATCACCGCATGCACCTGACGCGGCTCGAGCTCGAGCAATTCCGCGCCTATGAGCGGCTCGACCTCCGGCTCCAGCCCGCGGGTCTGCGGCTGCATGGGGCCAACGCCAGCGGCAAATCCTCGCTGCTCGAAGCCATCGTGATGCTCGCGACCACCCGGTCGCCGCGCTCGGGCTCCGATCGAGAGACGATCCGCTGGGGCAGCGGGCAGGAGTTCGGGGTCGCCCCGTTCGCCCGGCTGCTCGCCACCGTCGAGCGCCGCGATGGCCCGGTCGAGATCGAGATCCGGCTGCAGGGCGATACCGACCGCGCCGGAGTCGCCCGGAAGTCGATCCGGATCAACGGCAGGCCCTCCCGCGCCTCCGATGCCGTGGGACAGCTCAAGGCGGTCCTGTTCTCCCCCGAGGACGTTTCCCTGGCCTCGGGCAGCCCATCGGGCAGGCGGCGCCATCTTGACCTCTCCATCAGCCAGACCAGCGGAGCCTACCTCCGGGCCCTTTCCCGCTATGGGCGCGTCCTCGAGCAGCGCAACGGTCTGCTGCGAGCCCTGCAGAAGGAACGCGCCGCGCCCGGCGCGCCCCACGTGGCCGGTCAACTGGCGTTCTGGGATGCCGAGTTGCTCGATCATGGCTCGGTCGTCACCGCCTGCCGCGCCCTGGCGATCGCCCGGCTCTCCGCCTTCGCCGACGAGCGGTTCCGGTCGGTCACCGGCGGTTCCGGGCTGGACCTGGCCTACCTTCCGGGGCTCGGCGGCGAGCCGGTCGCGTCTGACCGCGAGTTCGAGCACCTGCGGCTGGCGGTGCGCCGGCGGTTCGAGGCCGAACTCGAGCGGCGCCGCGGGGAGGAGATCCGGCGCGGGGTCTCGGTCGTCGGTCCCCACCGGGACGACTTCGCGTTCCGCTCGGGAGGCGTGGATCTCGGCGTCTACGGCTCCCGCGGTCAGCAGCGGCTGGCGGTCATCTCGCTGAAGCTGGCCGAGACGGCGCTCATGGCCGAACTGGCGGGCGAGCCGCCGGTCCTCCTGCTCGACGACGTGATGTCCGAACTGGACCCGGTCCATCGGAGGATGCTGGAGCACGCCGCGGGCTCGGTCGCCGCGCAGGTGATCGTCACCGGAACCGACGCCGCGGACTGGATGGGGGCGGCGCTTCGGCGGCTCCCGGGCGCCCGGCTCGCGAATGGCGCCGTAACGCCGGAGGAGGACGGTCCCGTCGCCGGCTGACCGCGCTCAGGCGATGGGCGGCAGGGCGGGCTGGTCGAACAGGTCCCGCTCTGCCCGGAAGGCGAGCC
>JBJTKE010000310.1:0-1574 GCA_046096285.1 Chloroflexota bacterium | reverse complement strand
GCGCAAGGCGCAGCAGCGCGTGCTGGCGAGCCGCCCCTACTCGGAGCGGCTGCGCGAGGTGATCGGCGATCTGGCGGCGGTGCCGCAGGACGCCGACCAACTGGCGCAGTTCCCCCTGCTGGCGCCCCGCAAGGAGATCAGGGCGGCCGGGATCATCCTGATCACGCCGGACCGGGGTCTCACGGGTGCGCTGAACACCAACATCCTGCGGCGCGCGGCGCGGTACATCTCCACCGACGCCGGGGTGCCGGTCGAGGTGGTGGCGGCCGGCAAGAAGGGCCGCGACTTCATGATCCGCACCGGGCAGAACGTGGTGGCGGAGTTCACCGGCCTCGGCGACACCGTGTCGCTGCAGGACATGCGGGCGGTGGCGGACGTGGTCTTCGCGGACTTCCTGTCCGGCAAGATCGACGCCGTGTACCTGGTGTACGCGGAGTACGTGAACACCCTGACCCAGCGGCCGGTGGTCAAGCAGTTGCTGCCGATCGAGCTGCCGGAGGAGCGGGGCACGTACACCGACTACATCTTCGAGCCGAGCGGGCGGGAAGTGCTGCAGGAACTGTTGCCGCGCTACGCGGAGCAGCAGATGTACCAGGCCTTCCTCGAATCGGTCGCGTCGGAACACTCGGCGCGGATGGTCGCGATGAAGAACGCGACCGAAAACGCCAAGGAACTGGTGGGCGAGCTGCGGCTGACCTACAACAAGGCGCGGCAGTCGCAGATCACGCAGGAAGTCGCGGAAATCGCCGCCGGCGCGAACGCGCAGCGGTAACGCATCGGAGGCGCGGCGGCCCGTGCGGGCAGGCGCGGCACCCGGAGGAGCAGCAATGGGCGCTACCGGAAGAATCATCCAGATCATGGGCCCGGTCATCGACATCCAGTTCCCGTCGAACCAGCTGCCCGAGATCTACAACGCGATCGAGGTGCCCCGCGCGGACGGGTCCACCCTGGTCCTCGAGACCCAGACCCACCTCGGCAACGATGCGGTGCGGACCGTGGCGATGAGCTCCACCGACGGCCTGCGCCGCGGGATGGACGCGGTCGACACGGGCCGGGCCATCGCGGTGCCGGTCGGCCCGGGCACGCTGGGCCGCATCTACAACGTCACCGGCGAGCCGATCGACGAGGCCGGCCCGTCGAGGACGACCGAGACCCGGCCGATTCACCGCCCGGCCCCGAGCTTCGAGGAGCAGGCCAGCACGGTCGAGATCTTCGAGACCGGGATCAAGGTCATCGACCTGATCGCGCCGTTCACCAAGGGCGGCAAGACCGGCGTGTTCGGTGGCGCGGGCGTCGGCAAGACGGTCGTCATCACCGAGCTGATCCGCAACATCGCGGCGGAGCACGGCGGCTACTCCGTGTTCTGCGGCGTGGGCGAGCGGACCCGCGAGGGCACCCAGCTCTGGGGCGAAATGCACGAGTCCGGCGTGGCCGTCAAGACCCTGCTGGTCTTCGGGCAGATGAACGCGCCGCCGGGCGCGCGTCTTCGCGTCGGGCTGTCCGGGCTGACGATGGCGGAGTACTTCCGCGACGAGGGCCGCGACGTCCTGCTCTTCATCGACAACATCTTCCGC
>JBJTKE010000309.1:0-5586 GCA_046096285.1 Chloroflexota bacterium | reverse complement strand
CGCACTCCCGGACGAGGAACGCCGAGATCCGGAACTTGCGCTCCCGCACCAGCCCCGCCGCTCGCCGCAGGATGCGCACCCGCTCCCGGTAGTCCAGCCCCGACCAGCCGGGATAGGCCGCCCGCGCCGCCGCCACCGCGTCGTCCACGTCCCGCCGGGCGCCGCTCTGGTAGACGCCGAGGGTAACCGCGTTGTCGGCCGGGGCGGCCACGCTGAAGGCGCTGCGCCCCTGCCGCTCCGCGCCGCCGATCACCATCGGGTAGGTGCGCCCAAGTTCCCCGCGGACCTCCGCGAGCGCCGCGTCGAAGGAGGCGTGCATCGCCTCGATCTCGTCCGGCGTGGAGGTGTAGGTGATCTTGCCGGGGGTGGCCGTCATCGCGGGCTCTCCTTTGGGCTACTCGAACTGCCCGAGAATCTGCGTCAACTCGACCCGGTTGCCGAACGGATCGTGCACGAAGAACCGGGGCCGGTTGTAGATCGGGTCGGCAGGCTCGATCGCGAATCCGTGTTCCTGCAGGCGCGCCCGGTAGCCCTCCAGGTCGTCCACTTCGAGGCACAGGTGCTGACCCGGCGAATTGGGGCTGGTGTCCTCCTCCTCGAAGCAGTGCACCTCATCACCATCCTCGCTCGCGCTGAACCACACCAGCGTCAGGTGTGACAGCCCCCGCGGACGGTGAATCTCCGGCATCCCGAGCGCGCGGCCGTAGAACCGGCGCGCCTCCTCGGACCCGCCGATGGGCATCGGCACGCTGGCATGTTGCAGGCGGCGAACGGCTGGCATCTCACTCCTCCTCCTCGCGGCGCACTCGCGGGTTTGGGACGTATTGGCGCACAGCGCGCCGTGCCGTGCAAGAATCGCCTGCGTACCATGCGGCCTGACGAACCAGACGCCTCGCCCAGGGAGCGGCCATGACCGTGCAGGATTTCCCCAATGTCCACGTCAGCGGCCATCCGCTCGTTCGCCACAAGATCCGGCTTCTCTCCGACGAACGCACCGACTCCAAGCTCTTCCGCGAGCTCGTCGCCGAACTGACCTCGCTCCTCATCTACGAGGCCACCACCGACCTGCCGCTCCGGCAGGTCACCTTCCGCACCCCGCTCGAGCTGACTGCAGGCTACGAAATCGATGCCCGCATCGGCCTCGTCCCGATCCTCCGCGCCGGGCTCGGCATGACCGAGGCCGCCCTCGACGCCCTGCCCGGCTCCGAGGTCTGGCACCTCGGCCTCTACCGCGACGAGGCCACCCACCGCCCGGTCAGCTACTACAACAAGCTCCCAAGCGCCTGCCCCGACGACCTCGTCATCCTCCTCGATCCCATGCTCGCCACCGGAGGCTCCGCCGCCGCCGCCGTGGACACCCTCAAAGCCTGGGGCGCCCCGCGCGTCAAGTTCGTCGGGCTCATCGCCGCGCCCGAGGGCGCCGCCCGGTTGCTGGCCGAACACCCCGACGTCGCCTGCCACGTCGCCATCGTCGACCGCGAACTCGACGCCAACGCCTACATCCGCCCCGGCCTCGGCGACGCTGGCGATCGCATGTTCGGCACCTTCCCCGGGCACTGATCCCATGGAGCGCATCATCGACCGGGCCGAACTCGCCGAGACCATCGCCGTCGCATCCGAACGCGGCTGGCGCGTCGCCCGGATCCGGCTCGCCCGGGTCCGCACGAAGGGCGGCCTGCTGGAGGCCTGGAACGCGGCGCTCCCGTTCCCCTCCTGGTTCGGCTGGAACTGGGACGCCTTCGCCGACTGCGCCTTCGATCACCCGGAGGCCCTGCTGGTCATTCTCGATGGCTGGCAGGCGTTCGCCCATACCGATCCCGGCGCATGGGCGACGCTTTCGGAGATCGTCGCCGAGCGCGCCCCGGATTCCGGCGCCCGCGTCCTCCTCGCCGACTGAGCCTCGCCCTCAGCCCGGCCGCCGCCGGATCATCCAGCGGTGCGGAATGCCCCGCACCCGGTACGCCCCGCCCGACGGCAGGAACCCCAGCGACGCGTAGAACGCCTCGGCGTGCCGCTGCGCCGCCAGCACCGTCTCGCCGATCCCGGCCCGGTCCGCCTCGTCCAGCAGGGCCTGCATGATCTCCCGGCCGATGCCGCGCCGCCGGTAGCCTTCCGCCGTCGCCACCCAGGCCACGATGGCCTCGTCCCGCCCCTGGTTGTGCAGGGTGATCCGGCCTGCCGCCACCACCGCACCGCTCGCGGCCTCGTGACCCAGCGTGGCCACCGCGTGGATCGAGGATGCGTCGTCGCTGTCGGTCAGTTCCCAGTCGACGATGCCCTGCTCCTCCCCGAAGACCTGCCGCCGCAGGGCCACCACGTCGATCCACAACGGGCCGCTCGCCCGCGGCAGGATCGAGATCGTCACCGCCTGCGGCTGGCCGGGAAAGCCGTCCATCAGGTCCGGGCGGGCGGCAGCACGTCATCGAGGTGCTGCCGCATCGAGCGCGCCGCCGCTCGGTCGATTTCCGCGCCGGGTGGCCGAGGCGCGGTGCCGCCTGGCACGTCCCGCGCCGCCACGCTTTCCAGGGCGGTCAGCGGCGGCCGCTCGGCCGCAAACACCGGATGGATGCCGGCCCATTGCTCCCCGGTCAGATCCGCGAAGGTGATCCCCTCGGCCGCGCAGCGCCCGACCAACCGCCCGATCACCTCGTGCGCCTCGCGGAAGGGCACGCCGCGCCGGGCCAGCAGGTCCGCCGCGTCGGTGGCCAGCGAGAAATCGGCCGCCGCCGCCGCCGCCATCCGCTCGGCATTCCAAGCCGCGGTGCGGATCATCGGCGGCAGCACGTCCAGCGTGACCAGGATCGTGTCCACCGCGTCGAAGATGGCCTCCTTGTCCTCCTGGAAGTCCTTGTTGTAGGTGAGCGGCGTTCCCTTCATCACGGTCAGCAGCGCCATCAGGTGCCCGTACACGCGGCCGGTCTTGCCCCGGGCGAGTTCCGCCACGTCCGGGTTCTTCTTCTGCGGCATGATCGAACTGCCGGTGGAAAAGGCGTCCGACAGCGTCAGGAAGCGAAACTCCGCCGACGCCCACAGAATGATCTCCTCGCTCAACCGCGACACGTGCATCGCGATCATGGCGCAGGCATACAGCGCATCCAGCAGGTAGTCGCGATCCGCCACCGCGTCGAGGCTGTTCGCGCTGATCCCGGCGAACCCGAGATCGCCCGCGGTGGCGTGGCGATCGATCGGGAAGGTCGTCCCGGCCAGCGCCGCCGACCCCAGCGGCGAGACGTCGGTCCGCCGGTAGGCCTCCCGCACCCGGTCCGCGTCGCGCGCGAACATCTGGTCGTACGCGAGCAGATGGTGGGCGAGCAGCACCGGCTGCGCCCGTTGCAGGTGCGTGTATCCGGGCATCACCACGCCGGTCTGCGCTGCGGCCACGTCGAGCAGCGCCTCCCGCAGGTCCAGCACGCCCGAGAGAATGTCCACCAGTGCGTTCCGGGTCCACATCCGGACGTCGGTCGCGTTCTGGTCGTTCCGGCTTCGTGCCGTGTGCAACTTTCCCGCCGTCGCCCCCAGCATCTCCCGCAGCCGTCGCTCGACACCGGTGTGGATGTCCTCGTCCGACACCGTGAAGGCCAGGTCGCCGCGGTCCCACTCCGCGAGCACCTGCCGCAGCCCCGCTTCCAGCGTCGCCGCCTCCTCGGCGGTCACGATCCCCTGCGCTCCCAGCATCCGGGCGTGCGCGATCGACCCCCGAATGTCCTCACGGATCATGCGTACGTCGAATCCGATCGATGCGTTGAACGCCTCGAGCCGCGCGTCGGGGGAGAGCGCGAACCGGCCGCCCCACGCCATCTTGCTCTTGCTCTTGCTCTTGCTCTTGCCGCTGCCGGTGCCTGCCGCCGCCTCGCTCACCCTGCGCTCCCTGCCCGATGCCCATTCGCGCGGCCGCTGCCGCCGCTTCGTTCGCGTGCGATTATCCACTCCTGCGGTCGCTCCGCGTGCGGCGGCCCATGACGGGGAGCGATGGCCATGACGACGCTGGTGACCGGGGGCAACGGCTGGGTGCCCAGCCACATCGTGCGGAGGCTTGCCGCGCGCGGCGAGCAGGTCGTCAGCTTCGACCTCATGGAACCCGACCATCTCGTGCTCGACCTGCTCGGCCCGCTCGTCGGCCGCGTCACCTTCGTGCACGGCGACATCGCCGACCGCGCCGCGCTCTCCCGCGCCTGCCACGATCACGGCGTGGACGCCATCGTTCACGCCGCCGTCATCACCCCGCGCCGCGACCGCGAGCAACGCGAGCCCGCCCGGATCGTCGAGGTCAACCTGACCGGAACCGTCAGTGCGCTCGAGGCCGCCCGCGGCATCCCGGGGCTGCGCAGGTTCGTCTACATCTCGTCCGGCGCAGTCTGGGGCGAGGCCCCCGGCGCGGCCACCCTCGACGAGGAATCCCCCGCCAATGCCGTCAGCCTCTACGGCATCACCAAGCTCGCCAGCGAGCGGATCGCGTTGCGGTATGGGGACCTCTTCGGCATGGACGTCGCCGCCGCGCGCCCCGCCAACGTCTACGGCCCCATGGAGCGCATCACCCCCGGCTACGCCGGCGCCACCGAACTCCGGGAGATGCTGCGCATTCACGCCGCCGGCGAGGAAATCCGGGTCACCTCCCTCGACGGCCCGTGGCTCGACTGGACCTACGTCGAGGACATCGCCGAGGGCGTCGAGCGCGTCTGGGCGGCCGGCAACCTGCCGCATCGCGTCTACTCCGTCACCTGCGGCAGGCTGTACTCCATCGGCGACGTCCTGCGGACCTGGGCGTCGATCCTGCCCG
This sequence comes from Chloroflexota bacterium, assembly GCA_046096285.1. Taxonomy (GTDB): domain Bacteria; phylum Chloroflexota; class Chloroflexia; order Thermomicrobiales; family UBA6265; genus CADCWF01. The sequence goes on along the minus strand of JBJTKE010000309.1, from coordinate 809 downwards.
ACCTCCGCTACCGTGTCGTTCCCGCCGGGGAGGCCAACTACCCTGTGGCGGGCGGTCCACCCGGTCCGATTCCCTCCAACGCGCGCCTCGCCGCCGATCTCGGCTGGGTCCCCTCGACCCCGTTCGCAGACGGCATGCGCCAGTACCTCGCCTGGGTCGAGGAAAACGGGCCCCAATAGCCCCCGCATTGAATCCCTCCCGCTCTCGCTGCTATCGTCGACGCAGCGGACGCCCGCGCGGCGTCCTGTCCGGCGAGCGTGAAGGACCTGTCCCGGGATGAGGCTGCTCCCGCCGCCTGCCGCCCACTTGCTGCGATGGCTCGCGCTCGCGTGCGCGGCCTTCGCTCCGCTGATGCTGGCCCCGGCCCGCGCCCTGCAGCCGCAAACTCCCACCCCGGCCGCCTACCCCTTGTTCGGCGTCGTCGCCGCCGCGCCCGCGATGAACGTCCGCGCCTGCCCGGGCCGGGACTGCGAGGTCATCTACTCCGTCCCGAAGGGCGAATCCGTGCGGGTCACCGGCCCCGCGCGAGATGGCTGGCTGCCCGTCAGCCGCGACGGCACGCCGGGCTGGGCCTTCCCGCTCTACGTCCAGATCGGCGGCGCGCCCGCGCCCTGGTTCCAGCGCGGCGAGCCCGGATGCAAGCGCGTCAGCTTCCTGTTCAACCTCGGGGTCGGCTTCACCACCCGCACCGAGGTGCTGGACTGGATGGCCGCCAACGGCGTTCCCGCCATGATGTTCCCGATGGGCTGGTGGGCCGAGGCCGACCCCGCCAGCCTCCAGCGGATGCGCGACCTCGGCTTCCCCATCGC
>JBJTKE010000308.1:0-7537 GCA_046096285.1 Chloroflexota bacterium | reverse complement strand
CCGCTCCCCAACCAGCCCCCACCGGAACCCGCCCGGATGCGGCCCCGGTCCCCTGCCACGCATGACCTGCGCGGCGGGCCAGCCACGCCGACCGGCGCCGCCGCGCCAGTTCCCGGCGGCCCGGGCCGCCGCCCCCTATCTCGTGGCGGGCGTGCTGCTGGTCGCCGGATTCTTTCGCTACCTGCCGGGAACGGCCTACAGCCAGTCGCCCGAGCTGTACCGGGCATGGGCATTTCCGGCCTTCCGCTACTCCGACATCATCTGGCTCTATCTGCGCGACGGTCTCGCGGCGCATCCGATCCCCTATCTCACCTACCCGCTGGAGTATCCGCCGCTGACCGGGTTGCTCTCATGGTTCTCCAGTCTCGCGCCGGGGCCCGCGGGCGCTTTCACCGCCGCCTGGCTGATGAACGCAACCGCGATCATGCTGGCGATTTGGGCATTGGGGCACGTTCCCGGAGCAAGCCCGTGGCCGCTCGCCGCGGCTCCCGCCCTGTTCTTCTACCCGGGTCACCAGTTCGACCCGGCGGCCATCGGCGTCGCCGCCGCCGCGATCGCCGCCTGCGCGTGCGGACGGCCCCGGCTCGGCGCGGCCGGGCTCGCCGCCGCCGCCTCCATGAAACTGTTTCCGCTCGCCTTCCTCGCCGCGCTCTGCGCAGACCACCTGGTCCACCGGCGATGGCGGGCTCTGGCGGAGACCTGCGCCATCGGCGCGGCGGTCACCGTCGCCGCCAACCTGCCGGCCGCGCTCGCCAATCACGAGAACTGGGCCTTCTTCTATCGCTGGAACCGCGACCGACTGGCCGATTCCGGCATCTGGGTGCTCTGGCGGGGCGCCGAGACCTCCAGCCTCACCACCGCGAGCCTCCTGCTCGTCGCGGCTGGCGCGCTCGCCATCGCCGTGTGGGGAATGCGGCAGGGCGGCCCGCTGACCGCGACGCTCGGCGCGGTCCTGCTGCTCTGGTGGCTGTTCGCCAACAAGACCTTCACCACGCACCTGATGCTCTGGGTCCTGCTTGCGATCGCGTTGCTGCGGCCGCCGTTGTGGCTGTGGCTCTCGGTCGTGGCGGTCGACGTGGTCGGGTTCCAGGTGGGCAACTACCTGAACCTGTACAACGTGCCGGCCTTCCAGAACCCCGCTCTCATCCACTCGGCCGTGGTGCACATCTACGATCCGCTGCAGATCGCACGGTCGGGCGTCCTGCTGGCCTGCGTGGCATGGGGGCTGGCCCAACTTCGCCGCAGGCGGTTCGACCTGCCCTGGCCCCTCTCCCCGCCGCCGCGAGTACCGCCACCGGCGCCCCCCTCCGGCGTCGCGGACCTGTTCGCTCCTGTTCACGCTCCCGAGCGGCAGCGGCAGCGGGTGATCGCGGCGACTGCTGCTGTCGCCGGGTTTGCCGCGGCGAGCGTCGCGATGACCTGGCCGCTCGCCAAATCGCCCGGGACCGCCCCGATTCCGGGGTTCGATCCCCTGCTGCAAGCGTGGCTTTCGCGGTGGGTCCAGCATGCCCTCGCCAACAACCCGGCCGGGCTCTACGACGCGAACATCTTCCATCCGTTCCCGAAAACCCTCGCCTACACCGACGCAAACCTGCCCGGGGCGCTGCTCGCCTGGCCGCTCGATCTCATCGGCGGGAATCCGGTCCTCACCAGCAACCTGCTCGGCATCGCCTCGTTCGTGGTCGCGGCGGGGGGTGTGTACGCCGTCGTCGCCCGGCTCACCGGAAACCGGGCCGCCGCGTGGCTGGCTGGCTTCGCCTACGCCTTCGTTCCGTGGCGGATGGTGCATCTCTGGCACCTCAACTGGCTCCAGAGCGCCGGGATGCCGTGGGTGCTGCTGGCAACGCTGCGGGTGCTCGAGCGGCCGACGGCCGCCCGGGCGGCGATGCTCGGGTTCGCGGGCGCCATCGCCGCGCTCACCAGTTTCTACCTCTCGGTCCAGGCGGCCCTGCTGGCCGCCACCCTGCTCGCGGCCGCGCTCCTGGCCGGCCGCCGGGCGCGCAATCTGCCGACGCTGCGGGCCTTCGCGCTCGCCGCCACCGTCTCCGTGGCCATCGCAGGCCCGTTCTACCTGCCCTATCTCTCGGTTCGCGCCGAGCAGGGACTCCAGCGCACCGCAGCCGAAACGCAGGAGTACAAGGCTGTCCCGGATTCCTGGCTCACCCTGCCGCCGTGGGACCGGCCGGGACCACTCCAGCGCGCGCTCGGCGTCCGCGCCGGGGAGAACAGGGCGCTGACCACCGTCGGCCAGGCGCGGCACGCGGACGGCCACCAGCACGGCGAGATCGTCATCGAGGACGCCTTCTACCCCGGAGCGTGGACGCTGCTCGCCGCCGCCGCCGGGTTGCTGCTCTGGAAACGCCGCTGGCTCGCCGCCGGGCTTGCCGCGGTCAGCGGCATCGCCGCGTTGCTGGCGCTCGGCCCAACGCTCGGAGAGGGATCCGGAGGTCCGCCACTCCCCTACGGATGGTTGTTCGAGCATGCGCCGTTTTTCGCGGCAATGCGGGCGCCCGCGCGCCTCGGCGGGCTAGCCATGCTGGGCATCGCCACCCTCGCCGGATTGGGCGTCGCCGCTGGCTGGAACCGGATCGGGCCGGCGCTGGAGCGCCGCTCTCCCGCCCTGCCGGCCGCTGCGTTTGCGCTCGCCGCCGCAGTGCTCGCGGCGGACCTTGCCGCGGTTCCCGCGCCGGTGGAGGAGGTCGGCTTCGGCCCAAACGAACGCGCCGCCTACACGTGGCTGGCCGGCGAACCGGACGGCGCGGTGATGGAGTTTCCGGCCGAGTCGATCTTTGCCGATCCCGCGGGGAGCAGCGTCCGCCGGCATGTCGGGCTCGCGATGCTCGGCTCGACGCTCAACTGGAAACCCCTCGTAAACGGCAACTCCGGCTTCATCCCGCAGTCCTACAGCGACCTGATCGAGCGGTTCGTCGGGAATGTGCCGCGGCCGGACGGCACGCTCGCCCTGCGCGTCAGCCACGTGGACCGGGAAACGGCATCGTTGCTGCGGCAACTCGGCGTCCGCTACCTCGTCGTCCATACCGACCGCTACCGGCCCGGGGACCTCCCGGCGATCGAGGCGGCCCTTGCCGGCGCGGCCCCGCTCGTGACTCCCGCCGCGGAGTTCGGCCCGATCGCCATCTACCGGGTGGCCGAAGCCGCCTCGCCGCCGGCCCGGCCCGCTCCGGCGCTATTCGCCCCGACCCTCCTGCATGAAGGGGAGCCCTGGGGGCCGGTGCTCTCGATCGCCGGGGCTGGCGCGCTTCCGTCGCTCGCCGCGCTCACCCGTCCCACCACCCTCGCGGCCGAATGGTTCGACGCCGAGGGCCGGCTGATCCACCGGGACGGATGGGCCTTCGAGGTCCCGGCGGTGGTGGATGCTCCCGGGCTGCTCTGCACCCCGGCGGGCTGCGACGCCGGCAAGGCTCCCGCAGACCTGCGCCAACTTCCCCGGCCTGCTCCCGGCTGGCGCCCGGCCGAACCCGGCCATTACGTGGTGCGGCTTTCGCTCTCGGGGGATATGCCGCTCTCCTGCACCGTCGACCTCGATGTGCGTGGTCCGGCCCTGCCAGACCCCCACGAACGCGACCTCGGGCTGCGCTGGGCGTCCTGCACGCCCGGCAACCCCTACCCGGTCAACGACCCCGGCCGCCCGGCCTTCGCGCTTTCCCCCCCTTCGGTAACGCTTTCCGGAGCCCGGATCGCCGTCTCGGCGGATCTGGCGGCCCGGGAGCGGTCGGAAATCCGGGGGTGGTGGATCCTCGCTCCCGCGGGCCTTCATGAGCCGTGGCGCGAACCGGCCGTGACCTCACCGGAGGTGCAGCGCATCGTCCTGCCCGGGGGTCCGGCGACATTCTCATGGATCGAGGAACTACCTCCCGGGCTGCCGGATGGCGTCTACGGCCTCTCCCTGTGGTTCCACCGCAACTCGGAGGACGGCTGGCGGCACGCGATCGGCGGAGGTTTCGGCGTGGGTCCGATCGTCATCGAGAACGGGGCAGCCCGCTGGGCCGGACCGCTGCGAATCGGGTCTCCACCCCGGACCGAGGCGATGCCCGGGCAGCGGGTCTCCCTTCGGCTGTCGGTGGCCGGGCGGCGGGTTGGCCAGCCGTGCGCCGTCTCGTGGCGCGTTCTCTCCCCCGGCGGCGGCGCGGTCAGCGAGGGCTGGACCCCCGGCTGCGACGCCATCGAGCCATTCGTGCCCGCGACCGCGGCTCCCGGCGCCTACCGCATCGACATCCGGGTCTTCAGTGGCGAGCGCGGGACCAGCAGGCTGGAAGACGGTGTCGTCGCGCCGTTCGTGGTGCTCGAAACCGGAGCGGCGGGATGGCCGCAATGAGCCGGGGCCATCCCGCTTCGCCGCCTGCCCGCGCCCTGCGCTGGCTGCCGTTCGTGGCCGCCTGCGGGATCGTCGCCCGCAGGATGGCGCAGATGGGCCCCCTGCCGAGCGGACTCGACGGCGGCGAGTGGCTGGCCATTGGCCGCGGCCTGCTCGGCGGCGAGGGCCGGGTCACGAACGGCGCCTACGCGCTGCTGATCCCGGCGGCCGCCGATCTGCTGGCTGGCGCGGTCGGCCCGGTTCCTGCCATCCGGTTGCTGGCGGCCGGGTCGCTTGCCGCGGTGCTGCTGGTCATCGCCCGGATCGCCGCCGACGCCGCCGGGCCGGCTCCCGCGACCGCCGCGGTCATCGCCGCCGGTTCGGCCTCCGCGATCACCGAGCCGTTCGCGTTTGGCGGCTACCCGCAGCATTTCGCGTTCGCAGCGGGGATGGCCGGCGTCTGCCTGCTCGCCCGCTTTCTCGACGGCGGGGGCAGGACCGCATGGCTCGGCGCGGCGGCGGCTTTCGCGCTGGCCGCCCTGTGCCACCACATCTACTTCCCGGCGAGCGCGGCAGCCGCGGGCGCGGCGGTTCTCGCCTGGTGGTGTGCTGGCACGAACAGGAAAGACCGGCTTGCGCCCGCTCTGCGCGGGGTGGGAGCGCTGCTGCCGGGCGCCGCCCTCGCGGCGCCCACGCTGGCGGCGTTCCGCGCGAGCGGCTACTCCCCGCCGCTCGACGCCGCATCCTTCGGCCTGGCCGAGGCCTGGCGGTACTCCACGCGGGAAGGTGCAATCCTGTGGGCACTGGTCGTGCTCGCCGGCGCGGCCTCCCTCGCCGCAACCATCCGGGGCGGGCGGCCCGCTACCTTTGCCGCCGCGGGACTCATGGCCGCTGGCGGCGCGGGCTTCCTCGCGACCGCCGAGCCCAGGATGACGCCGATGCTGCTTGCCGGCGCGCTTCTCGCCTGCGTCGCAGGACTTTCCCGCATACCACCACTTGCGCCGGCACGGGCCATTGCGGCGCGAGCGGCGGTCGCGATCCCGGTCGCCCTGCTCGCGGTGCGGGGCGACCAGGAGGCGACCGCCTTTGTCCGCTTCTACCGGGTGCTCGACACGTCGACCATCGCCGCCGCCGGGGCGATTGACGCCGCCGGGGGCTCCGGGGCGGCGGCCATCCGCGAGGACCGGCGCGGATGGCCCCTCGGCTGGTGGTACGAGGGGCTGACCCGCCGCGACGTGCTGGTCGGCTCCGATCCGCGCTGGCTCGGTTTCCCCGGCGAGCGGGAGCAGGCTGCTGCCGTCGCAGCGCTCTTCGACGGAACGCTGCCTCCAGCCGAATTGCGCCGCCGCGCCGGGGCGGCGGGGGTGGGGGTGCTGGCCTGCCGCAAGTGGGAGTGGATCGGTTGGGAGCGCTGGCTGGCGGCGCCCGATCCCGCCGTCGAGGTGCTGTTCGATGACGACGAAACCATCGTTCTCCGGGTGAGGCAGGCGGGGAACACGGGAGACCGTGGAGTATGATCCCGCCATCCGGTTTCTCCGTGCCGGCCGCGACCACCGGAGAGGGCGGATTCATGCGCTCGAGGCATTGGCTGGCCATGATGTGCGCCGCGGCGTTGCTGCTGGCGGTGCTGCCGCCGCGCGCGCTCGGCCAGTACGCAACCGGACTCCCGCCGGGCGTGGTGGCCGCCGAAGTCGATGGTCAGCCGATCGACGCCGTGAACACCCCCCAGACCGGCAACCCCAGCCCTGTCATCGCCGGCCGCATCAACACCGGTCAACCGGTGGTAGACATCGGCATCGGCAACGGCGACATCCTGCGCTTCCAGGCCGAGGTCGACGCCAAGGGGCGCTTCAAGAGCAAGCCGCCCGCGCCGCTCGCCCCGGGCCAGTACGGCCTGTACCTGTTCGACACCCTTGTCGGCGCGTTCGTCGTCTCCGGCGACGGAGCCGCGGATGCCGGAGCCGGCCGCAAGGACCGGCAGAGCGCGGCCGACAGCGCCCGGATGGTCCCGTTCCCGGCCGACTTCTACGGCGTCTACCCGGGACTCGGCCTGCTCGACGGGCGCTACTACACCGCCGACGAGGAGGCTTCGCGCACCGCCGCCGCGACCGGGGACACCTCGCCGGAGGCGGTGGCCCGGGCACGGGCCGGGCTGCGTGACGCGGGATGGGTGCAGCGGTACGAATCCCGGTTCGCCGTGCCCTACCCGGACGATTCCACCCGGTTCGCCGTGCAGGCCACCTCGTCGGTCATCGAGTACGAGGATGAGGCCCGCGCCATCGCCGCCTTCGGCGCCACGCTGACCGGCGCCGACCTGCGGCCGGACATCGCGGTCGGGATGCAGTCGGAGTTGACGCGGGTCGAAGGCGTGACCCCGGACACCGGCACCGGCTACGTCGCGCTCCGCAATGTCTTCCAGTACGGCCGATTCGTATGCGTGACGGTGCTCGCCGACCTGTCCGGCGGCGAACCGGATCAGGACGCGATTCTTTCCGCAGCGCTGGCCACCGCAAACCGGGTCGCGGAGGTCGACGCGGGGGTTGTTGCGGGCTCGGCCCCGAAGGCCCTGCGGCTCGCGCTTACGAACGGGACCAGCGCCACCATCGACGAGTCGTACCAGGCCATCGACGGACAACTGGTTCCGCTCTACGATGAACCACAGGGGTCGCTCGCCGCTCGGCAGGCCGCCTTCTCCGGCACCTACGAGGACTTCGTCGGAGGGGTCAGCGGGAGAACCGAGGCAGGCGGGGGCCAGGATTTCGCGTTCGGCAGCACCATTTCGTCCTTCCCCTCGGCCGGGGATGCCGATCTCTGGCTGTCCAACCTCCCGGGGCTCGTCGCCTCCGACAAACTGCCCGGATACTCCGCGTTCGACCCGGTTTCCGCGGCCGGCCCGTTCGGCGAGGCAAGCGCCGTGTACTCGGTCACCCGGACCGTCGGCGAGGCGCAACTCGAGGGATTCCGGGTCTACACGCGGGTTGGGGCGGACGTGGCCATCGTCGAGTTCGCCTCCAGCGCGGCCCCCGCGATCGATGACCTGCTGCCGCTGATCGACGCGCAGGTGGCCTGCCTGCCGGCGGGCGCCTGCGCCGGCCCTGCGGACTTGCCCATCGCGAAGCCCGGCCGCGGCGGCGGAAACGGCCAGACGGCCGCGGAGACCCCGGAGCCCGGCGCCAGCGCGGACGCAGGCGTTGACGCCACGACGCCGGCGGCGACGAGAAG
>JBJTKE010000307.1:0-1163 GCA_046096285.1 Chloroflexota bacterium | reverse complement strand
CGGTGTAGTACCACCACTCGGTGTTGGCGTCCGCGTGAATGCCGCTGTCCTCGGGAAAACGGACCGGGTCCGGGACGTAGACGCTGGCGGCGACGGCGTCCTCGGCGCGGGCGGCGGGCGTGAAGACCCTTGGCAAGGCGGCGGCGGCGGCGCCCCCGGCGATCAGCCGGGCGACCCTTCGGCGGGAGATGCGGGCGTGGATCGGGACGACGGGATGGCGGTTCATGCGGTTTCCTCCAGCATTGCCGATTCGGGCAGCAGGCGGCCCAGCGGACCGGGCAGCCACCAGTTCCAATCTCCCATGAGGCGCATCGTTGCCGGCACCAGCAGCGCGCGGATGACGGTCGCGTCGAGGAGGACCGCGAGGGCGATGCCGAACCCGAGCGCCTTGATCAGGACCACGTCGGCGGTCACGAAGGATCCGGTGACGACCACCACGAGCAGGGCGGCGCTGGTGATGATGCGGCCGCTGCGCTGCATCCCGGCCGCGACCGATTCGCGGTTGTCGCCGGTGCGCTCCCACTCCTCGCGGATGCGGGAGAGCAGGAACACCTCGTAGTCCATGCTGATGCCGAACAGGACGCAAAACATGATCACCGGCAGGGATGCCTCGACATAGCCCTGCGGGGTGAAGTTCAGAAGGCCGCTGAGGTTCCCGTCCTGAAAGACCCAGACCAGCGCGCCGTAGCTGGCGAGGATCGAGAGGGTGTTCATGGCGATGGCCTTGAGCGGGAGCAGCAACGATCGGAACAGGACCATGAGCACGAGGAAGGTGGCGATGACGATAAAGGCGGCGACGCGGGGAAACTCGCCGTACATCTCGTCCACGACGTCGACGATCTCCGCGGTGCCGCCGTCGACGAGGACAGAGAGGTCGCCGCCGGGACTCGCGGCGCGGATGGTCTTCAGCAGGTCCTTGTTGCGCTGGTCGTTCGGGAGGTACTTCGAGTAGGCGAGGATGACCGCCGCGTCGTCGGAGACGAGCCGTTCGAACCCGGTGGAGACGCCCACGCGCCCAAGCCCGGTCTGGAGGGCGAAGGCGGCCTGCGCCTGTTCGGCGGTCATCCTCGCCTCCTCGAAGTACCTCCCGAACGACCAGCGCAACAAGGACCTGCTGAAGACCATCCGCGCCGCGAGTCCCGGCGGCGACCTCTCTGTCCTCG
>JBJTKE010000306.1:0-1021 GCA_046096285.1 Chloroflexota bacterium | reverse complement strand
CCATGACGCGACGCGCCGCAACCGGGTACGATGCCGCTCGATCGTTCGCATCCGGCGCGCCGCCCGCGCCGGCGTTGCCCGTCACCGGGCTTGGAGTGGGGCCGATGTCGCTCACCCGGTCCGCCATTACCCGCCGCGGCGTCCTTCGTGCCGCCGCCGCCGCCGCCGTCGTGCCCGCCGCGGGCGCCGCCCTCCGTGCCGGCGTCCGCGCCAGCGGCGAGTCCGACGCCTTCGGCGGTCTCGAACCCATCCGCGAATACGCCGACTGGCGCAGAACCTGGGACATGATCGTCCCCCTCTCCGCCGTCTCCTCGTTCCCCCGCGTCTTCATGCTCTACGACCGCGCCGCCGGCGTTATCGCCGTCATGAGCGTCGACCAGTACGGCAACACCATGGAGCGCAAGCTCTACACCGACGCCCGCCGCACCTGGGACATCATCGCCCCGAGCAATTTCTGCCGCACCCCCGAAACCATGGGCGTCGTCTTCTACGACCGCGCCGCCGGCTTCGGCAGCCTCCAGTCGATCGACCAGTATGGCAACCTCCGCGAACTCCGCAGCTACCCCAACTGGCGCAGGTCCTGGAGCCACGTCGTCCCCTTCGCCGACAACGACCTCCTCCTCTACGACCGCGCCGCCGGCTACGCCTCCTTCCAACTCGCCGACCGCACCGGCGGCCTCCGCGAAATCCGCCCCTACAACACCTTCAGCACCACCTGGGACCTCATCACCCCCGGCAACTGGAACTTCGGCGTGCCCGGCCGCCAGGACCTCCTCTTCTACGACCGCGCCAACGGCGTCGGCGCCTTCTACGCCGTCGACACCGCCGCCAATCTCTCCCAGATCCGCGTTTTCAACGACTGGGGCCGCACCTGGTCCATGATGTCCGGCGAATCCCTCGCCTTCACCAAGGGCAGCGGCCTCCGCATCCCCGCCGACCTCATGATGTTCGACTACGCCGGCGGCCGCTCCGTCTACTTCGACGTCTACCCCGACGCCTACATGGGCATCGTCTACGACGA
>JBJTKE010000305.1:0-3359 GCA_046096285.1 Chloroflexota bacterium | reverse complement strand
GTCCAGGTGGGGATGACGAGGGCGATGCCCTCGGTCTCCACGTCGCGGTCGAGGTCGGGGCTGGCGGCGGCGAGGGCGTCGAGGGCGGCGGCGGGGTCCTCGGCGGCGGCGGCGTAGCCCCGCGCGGCGGCGGAGAGGAAGCGGCGGATGAAGTCCGGGTCGCTGGCGACGGTCGTCTCGCTGGCGACGAGCACCAGTTCATAGTAGGAAGGCACGCCGAAGTCCTCGACCCGGAGCATCCCGACCGGGTAGCCGGCGCGCTCGGCGACGATGGTCTCATGGGTCCAGAACGCGCCGAGGGCGGCGTCGGCCCGGCCGGAGACGAGGGCGGGCGTGAGGTCGAAACCGACGTTGACGAGGTCCACGTCGCTCATGGTCAGGTTGTCGTTTGCGAGCATGGAGGAGAGAAAGGCTTCCTGGCTGGGGATGCCGGGATACCCGACGGTCTTGCCCTCGAGGTCGGCCGGGCGGGCGATGCCGGACGATTCGAGCACCATGATGCCCTGCAACGGGACCTGCGAGATGGCGGCGACGCTGACGACCGGGATGGCCTGGGCGCGGGCGAGCAGGACGTCGGTCTGGTAGGAGATGCCGAAGGCGTCCTTGCCCGCGCCGACGGTTTGCAGCACGGTGGTGGGGTCGGCGGGGGTGTAGAGATCGACGTCGAGGCCCTCCTCGGCGAACCATCCGCGCTCCTTCGCGAGGAAGAGGCCGGCATGGTTGGAGTTGGGGTACCAGTCGAGGGCGACCGACACCTTGCGCGCCCCCGCGACAGGGGTGGCGCGCGCGCCGGCGCGGCGGGACAGCAGGCCGGGAGCGGCGGCGGCGAGGCCCGCCGCGATGGCGGCGCGGCGGGAAAGGGGTGCGGCAAGGGGACCAGCGGACATGACGACCTCCTCGGCGTGAGCGGGCGAAACCGGATCGCGCCGCCGGCCCGGAGCGGGGGAACGGCGGCGCGACGGCTTGGCCAGCATCCCTGCGCGGGCATTATCCCGATCAGGTCCGCGGTCGGTGGCGGAATGGCCACCCTCTCAGCCCGGCTCCCCGAGCTCCCGTTCCGGCGGTCTTCGATTGCTGCGCTCAGGCTAGAGCATCGGCGCGGGATTGGCAATCTCGCCGGGCGTTGAGGGTGTTCAGGGCGGACGGCGACAGCGGCGGCGTCAGGCCAGGGTGAGGAAGCCCGCGTCCTCGCAGGCGGCGAGCATTGCCCGGATGTCGTCGTAGTCCTCGTCGTGGATGGGGACGAAGCGGTCGATGCAGGCGGCGTCGAGGAGGGCGCGGGCGGAGGGGTCGCCAGCGAGGGAGAGCGCGACGTCGCGGACGGCGGCCCGGGTGGCGGCGGGAACGTGGGCCGCGGCGACGAGCGGCTGGATGGTGGACGGGCCGAGGGTGTCGATGACCCGGAGCCGGGCCGCGAGTCCGGGGCGGTCGCGGAGTTCGATGGCGAGCACCTGGGAGTCGATGGCGGCGGCGTCGACCTCGCCGTCGGCGACCATGTGGATGGCCCGTTGGTGGAATCCGGCCTCGATGACCGCGCCGAAGAAGCCGCGGGTTTCGCCGAGACGGGCGAGGTGACTGCGCGCGAGGTTGTAGCCGGAGTGGGAGTCGAGGTCGTTGTAGGCCCACGAACGGCCACGCAGGCCGGCGAACGTGGTGATCGGGCTGTCGTGGCGGACGATGACATCCGAGAAGTAGACCGCGCGGCCGGCGTAGCGCTCACCGCGCAGGACGGGAGCGGCGAGCGGGATGACCGGAGCCGGCCGGCTCCGGGCGAGTTGCACGTATGGAAGGCCGCAGATGAAGCCGAAATCCGCCTCGCCCCGCGCGAACGCGGCGAAATCGGCCCCGGTTTCGAGGACGGCCGGGCGGCCGAGGCGCGCCCCGGCGCGGTCCGCGATGGCCTGGTACACCGGGCGGACACTGGGAGCGAGGAAGGTCTGGAAGCGGATGGGATGGTCCACGGCGGCTCACGGTTCTCCAGCATGGGTGCGGCGCGCGACGCGCCGCTCCGGCAAAGGCCAGGCGAGGGCGAGGGCGAACGGCGGGCGCCGGACGCCGCGCAGCGGGCGGGGGCGGCGGAACGCGGCCGGGCGCGCCGCCACGCGGCGGCGCGCCCGGTCCGGCCCTGCGCCCGGGGGCGAGGCGGGACGGCGTCAGCCGCCTGCCTTCTCCGAATCGGGGCCGACCGGCAGGAAGCGGTCGAGGGCGAGGATGCCGGGGCCGGCGAACATCAGCGCGAGGCAGCCGCCGAGGATCAGCAGGTCCAGTTCGTAGCCGGTTCCCTCAGCGCCGATCAGGCCGACGCCCTTCTTGACGGCGAGGATGGCGACCAGCATGACCAACGCGATCAGCGGGGCGACGATGCGGGTGAAGAGCCCGAGAATGAGGGCCGCGCCGCCGACCAGTTCGATCAGGGTGACGAGCCAGGCCATCAGCCCCGGGGCGGGGATGCCGATGGAGCCGAAGAACCCGGTGATGCCGGGCACGCCGATGACGAACAACTTCTGCCAGCCGTGGGCGAACATGACGATGCCCACCGCGAGCCGCAGCAGCAACATGCCGACGGCGGCCCAACCCTCCGTGCGTCCGAAACCCATCTCCGCTCCTTTCTTCCCGGGCGGGTCGCTGCCCGCCCGCTCGTGTCGCCGCGCTCCGGCCCGGCGCCGGATCGCGCATCAACTGCGCCCGAAGCAGGCACAGTATCGACCATGATTCCACGGCTCGCTCAGCCGGTCGCACGCTCCATGCCGGCGGTGACGTCGGCGAGGGTGCGGGCGTCGAGCCAGGCGATCATCGCATCCTCCCCGCCACGGGCGATGCCGGCGAAGACGACCCCCATGGCGCGGCTGGCCGGGCAGAGGGGGTTGGGCGCGGCGGGGCTGGGCGGGATCGCCGGTTCGCCGATGGTGGCGCGGTAGATCGCGCCGAGGCTGATCCGGTCGGGCGGGGCGGCAAGCCGGTAGCCGCCGTCGCGCCCCTCGCGGGCCTCGATCAGCCCGGCCTGGGCGAGGCGGGAAAGGACCCGCCGCAGGTAGGCGGCGTGGGTGTTGACGCTGTCGGCGAGGATCGCGCTGCAGGCGCCGTCCGGCAACCCGGCCAGGAGCGCCATCGCATGAACCGCCATCGCGAACCTGCCTCTCGCCATCGCTGGCCGCTCCTTTCCCCTCGGCCGGGCATACTGTAACCGCATCAGTTACAGACATCAAGCGACCGCGCCAGCCGCGGGACGGACGAACGCCGGCCGATGGGGTCGGCCGGCGCTCGTCCTGGGGAGGGAGGGAAGGAACCGCGGGGCGTGCAACCGTGCGGGCGGAGAAGGTGTCGGGAGCCGGCCGGCGGGGGTGGCGCCGGCCGGCGCG
>JBJTKE010000304.1:0-2050 GCA_046096285.1 Chloroflexota bacterium | reverse complement strand
CGTCAGCAACATAGTTGAGGACACCACGTTCTGGTTCCCCACGAATGCTGTCGTCTCGGCGGACACCCTGACCGCCTGGGTCGCCGACACGAACAACAAGCGGGTCGTGATCTGGTCCCGTCCATCCACCTCCTCAGCGGCCTGGACCTACAGCACCCAGTTCGGCACGTATGGCTCCGGCGACAACAACTTCTCCAGCCCGGCGCGCGGGGACGTTTCGCCGGACCGGCTGACCGCCAGGGTAGCCGACACGAACCACGACCGGATCGCCGTCTGGACCCGCCCGGATCCCTCCTCCACCGGACGGGCGGAGCACCCCGGCCGGTTCCCCGCTCGCGCCGGGCGTGGCGCTGCCCCCCCCCCACGCACGGCGCGTGCGGAGGGCCGGACGGATGCCGGAACGATTGCCGAGTCCTGTCCGCACGAACTCGCGGCCCCAGCTTCGGCGGGGGCCGTCGGCGTTCCGGATAGTCGCCTCCGGTCAGGGAGATGGAACGGGGCGTCCGTTGCAAACCTCGGCAACACCTGACAGCCCGCCGGCGTGCCGCGATGGGAAGAAGCGCTGCCCGGAGTTCCCGGCGCAAATCCCCGTCTTCAGCGGGCCGACCCCGCACTGCCGATACCACCAGGACGTTTCACCGCTGTTACATTTTAGGATACCCACGTGATAAGCTCCCCGAGCCACGCACTGGCAATCGGGCCGTAGTGACGACACCCGTTCGGCATCGATCGTCGACGCTGCGACGACCAGCATCGGCGCAAGGAGACTATGGTGGGACATCGGTCACGACCACAGTGGGCGTTTGCGGCGCGTGGGCTCCTGGTTCTGGTGGCGCTGCTGCTGCTGCCGCTGGCGGCGATGGTGCAACCGCCGGGCGAAAGCAAGGCCGAGTCGGCCACGCAGGACACCTTGTGGGCGGGGCAGGGGTTCATGCTCGAGGTGTGCGCCGATCCGTCGTCACCGGCCGCGTTGGCGTCGTGCTTCGGATCACCCCTGGGCACGCAGGGGGTCAACGTCAGGGCGCTGGCGACCGATGGCGTCAACGTCTACTTCGCCGGTAGGGACGGTGGTCTAAGCTGTCCGATTGCCGATCTGGGCGAGAACTGCACTCGGATCATGGCCGGACCCTGGCCGACGGACTACGACTGCAACAAGGGCGGGAAATACTGCAGCGCCAATGAAGTTACCGCGCTGGCGGCGGGTGACGGCTATCTGTGGTTCGCGCAGAAATCCAACGATATCTACCGATGTCCGGTAAATCTTCCGTACACGCAACAGAGCAGCGCCCCCGGCGCATGTGTGAAGCTCGACGACGGCGGGGGCCACGATATCCGGGCGCTGGTGCTCGCGAACGGCACGCTGTACGCGGGACTCAGAAGCCAAGGCGATGGCGTGGTGGCCAGCAAGGAAGGGCGGGTCTGGAAATGCGAGCCGAACCGTAAAGATGCCTGCAGCGACCTCGACAGACTCGGAAAGGACTCGGTCGAATCGCTGGCGGTTGGCGGCGGCTACGTGTGGGCCGGCACGCTTGAAGGCACGATCCAGCGGTGTGATCCGGCTCGCACGAACTCGTGCACGAAATGGGAAGACGCTGGCAACAGGAAGGCGGTAGACGCGCTTTCCTATGACGGCGTGGGGCTGCTGTATGCCGGAGTGGCCGGATATACCTCCGGGACAGATAGCAAAGGCGTGGTCTGGTCGTGCCTGGCAGCTTCCGCGAACCGTTGCTCCGATGTGCTGCACGACAAGGACGGGACCAGCGTGGCGGCTGGCGCGGGCAGCGTGTTCTCCACCGCAAACGACGATCAGTACTTCGCGACGAGCCGATTCACCGCCGGACGCATTCCCGCCGCCAAGTTGCTCTACATCCCTGCGGCGGGACCGGTCGGCGTCGGCGCTGCCTCCGTCTCGGTTCGTAGCGCCCCCGATGCACCGCTCACCGGCAAGGGGTGTACCCAGCAGGGCAAGAACCCCAAGGCGATCCTGACGGTTGAGGGACCGAACGCGTTCTCCATGACGAAGTCGATCGACGTCTGCGGCCTGCGTGAT
>JBJTKE010000303.1:0-1734 GCA_046096285.1 Chloroflexota bacterium | reverse complement strand
CATCGAACTCGCCGTCCCCTACGACGACGCCATCGACCCGGAGGACGTGCGGCGCGCGCTCGCCGCCAACCCCGGCATCAGGTTCCTCTCGGTCGTCCACTCCGAGACGCCCTCGGGCACCCACAACCCGGTGCGGGAGATCGGCCGGATCGCCCGCGAGTTCGGCGTGATCACCATGGTCGACACCGTCTCCGGGCTCGGCGGCGAACTGCTCAGCCCCGAGGACTGGGGCCTGGATGTCGCGGTCGCCGGACCCCAGAAATGCCTCGGCGGCACGCCGGGGCTCTCCCTGATGACCATCAGCCCGGCGGCGTGGGCGGCCATGGAGGCGCGCAAGCCCCGGCCGCTGCGCGGCAGTTTCCTGTCGATCCTCGACTGGAAGGCCGCGTGGCTGGAGAACCGCCGGTTTCCCTACACCCCCTCGGTCAGCGAGATCTACGCGCTGGAATCGGTGCTGGACCAGGCGCTCGAAACCGGCATGGAGCGCTTCGTCGATCGCCACCAGCAGATCGCCGCGGCCTGCCGCGCCGGAGCGCGCGCCCTCGGCTTCGAGCTGTGGCCGGCGCGGGACGGCATCGCCGCCAGTTGCGTGACCGCGATCAGGACCCCGGAGGGGCTGGACGAGGCGAAGCTGCGCTCGGTGATGCGTCACCGCTACGGGGTGACGATCTCTCCCGGCTACGGGGAACTCAACGGCAAACTCTTCCGGCTCGGCCATATGGGCCCGGCGCAGGCGCACCCCACGGTGCTGGCCGCGCAGTTCGCCGTGCTGGAGCGCTCGCTGGCCGACATCGGCTGGCCGGTCCAGTTCGGGGCCGGAACCGGCGCGGCGATGGCCGCGCTCACCACCTGGGACGACGCGGCCTCCTGACCGGCCGCCGGCATGGCATCGGAGCGAACTCCGGAAGCAAAGGAGCGAACGATGGCGATCAGCGTTGCGGGCAAGGGAATCATCGTCACCGGCGGCGCCGGCGAAATGGGCTCGGCGATCGTGAAGCGGCTCGCCGCCGAGGGCGCCAACGTGCTGATCGCGGACGTGGCCGACGGCGCGGCCCTCGCCGCCGAGGCCAGCGCGGCCGGCGGCGGCACGGTGGTCTACCAGAAGACCGACGTCACCTCCGAGGCATCCGCGCAGGCGATGGCCGACCGCGCCATCGCCGAGTTCGGGCGCATCGACGCCATCGTCAACAACGCCGGGCTGTTCACCTCGCTGCCGTGGGATCAGCTCACGCTGGCCGAGTGGAAGCGCCGCTTCGAGGTCAACGTCGAGGGCATCTTCCTCGCGACGAAGGCCGTCGAGCCGCAGATGACGAAGCAGGGCGCGGGCAAGATCATCAACATCGGGTCGGACACCGTCTGGATGGGCACCCCCGGCTTCGCGCACTACGTCGCCAGCAAGGGCGCGGTGCTCGGCTTCACCCGCGCCATCGCCACCGAACTCGGGCCGCGCGGCATCACCAGCGTCTACGTCTCGCCAACGCTGCTCGACACCCCCGGCACCCGCAAGTCCTTCGCGCAGGGCCACTTCGACTACGTGATCGGCCACACCCCCATCGGCAAGTTCGAGAAGCCGGAGGACGTCACCGGGCTGATCGTCTTCCTCTGCTCGGACGACGCGGCGTGGGTGAACGGCTCCGCGATCAACATCGGCGGCGGCATTTCGATGCACTAGTGGGGTATCGGGTTTCGGGTACCGGGTACCGGGTTTCGGGGTGGGACGCCCTCACCCCCAAC
>JBJTKE010000302.1:0-1551 GCA_046096285.1 Chloroflexota bacterium | reverse complement strand
CGCCGCCGCCGCGTCCTGCGTCGCCTACCTCGGGGACACCCCGCCGGGGACCTACTGCCTCCTCCCCAACGGCGAGACCTGCGCCGCCAACACCGACTGCGTCTCCACCTACTGCAACGGCACCTGCAAGCGCAAGCCCATCGCCACCGCCAATGCCTGCGACCCCGATCTCGACACCTGCGAGGACGCCGACGCCGACTGCATCACCTACCACCAGTCCAGCCCAACCGGCTACTACTGCCTCCTGCCCATCGCCGCCACCTGCACCGCCAACGACCAGTGCGGCTCCAACGACTGCAACGGCACCTGCGTCGCCGAAGTCTGCACCGTCTGCTCCACCTGCCCCTTCACCACCGTCCAGGCGGCCCTCTCCGGCGCCACCGATGGCGACACCATCCGCATCGACGGCGGCACCTACACCGAGGACCTCGTCGTCCCCGAGATGAACCTCACCATCACCAACTGCAACAGCGAAAAGGTCACCCTCAAGAACGCCAGCGACAACACCCGCACCCTGGTGATCGGCGACGCCAGCACCGGCTACCCCTTCCCCGTGGTCACCATCCGCAACATCACCGTCACCGGCAAGGGCGCCGCGGTCGCCGACCAGACCACCCCGGTCGCACCATCGGTCGGCGATGGCGGCATCGACTGCTACAACAACCTCAACCTCGAGGGCACCACGAAGGTCACCGGCTGCAACTGGCTCGCGACCGCCGGCGGCGGCGTCTTCCTGATCACCGCCTCGCTGGAAAACCTGGTCACCGACTCCCAGAAAGTCAGCCTCAGCGGCATGGCCGAGGTCTCCCACAACTACGCCAGCCAGAACGGTGGCGGCATCGGCGTCGACTCCTACGACAACAACTCCCTGCCCTGGATCGAACTCAAGGATTCCGCCACCGTCTCCTACAACGCCACCGGCGGCAGCGGCGGCGGCATCCACACCGAGCCCTACGTCCGGCTCTCGACGGAGGGCGACGCCGTCATCTCCCACAACCGCGCGCTCGCCGGCAGCGGCGGCGGCGTCTGGTTCGGCGGCAAGGTCCAGTCCACCGTCTGGATGAAGGGCAATTCGCAGATCGTCTTCAACAGCGCCGCCAACGGCGGCTCCGCCGTCGGTGGCGGCATCTACGTCAACGACTACGAACCCAACAGCACCTACATCGTCGAGCTCTACGACGACGCCCTCGTCGCCGACAACACCTCCGACGGCCAGGCGGGCGGCGTCACCCCGAACACGACCGCCGTCGCCATGTACCTGCGGGACCGCGCGAAGATCACCCGCAACACCGCCGCCGCCGGCAACTCCGGCGGCGTCTGGAACGCCCTGCTCGACGTCCGCGGCGACGCCCAGGTCATCGACAACACCCCGGTCGACTGCTCCAGCGTCACCGACGTGTCCGGCAGCAAGGGCTGCGGCGTCTGACCCACGCCGAACCGGGCATCCGGCGGCCCATGTTTCCCACGCCGGGGCCGGGGCGTGGCGGCTGACCCCGGGCGGCGAACGGGGCCGGGGCGCGATTGCGCCCCGGCCCGGCCCCGGCCCCGGCG
>JBJTKE010000301.1:0-2907 GCA_046096285.1 Chloroflexota bacterium | reverse complement strand
TCCCGGTGGCCGTCCCTCCCGGAGAACGCCTGGACCACCGCCACCGGGACGATCGCGCCGAGCAGGGCGGAGAGACCAGCCCGGCGTGTGGCCGTCCTGGCGAGCGTGATGGCGAGGCGGTCGAACGAGCGGTGGTCCATCGTCTGGGTCCCGGTGTGGATGAGCGGCCGGGTCGCCGCGGTGGCGCGAATCGCCCGGCAGCGCGAACGCATCGTACACCGGGAACGTTTCGCGGTTCATAGGGAGACCACGCCGGAAGTGCCGATTTCCGGGAGGGAACGAACCGGTGGGGACGATTTGGAATACACGAATGCGGCAGCAGCAAAAGAGATGGGGAACAAACATGAGGGCATGGAAACTGACGGTCCATCGGGAAGCCCGGGTGGCGGGTGGCCGCGCCCGGGTCGGGAGGCCGTCATCGGGCGTGCCTGCCTGCTAGACTGCCGGGTGGCCCCGCGCCGGTGGGCGCTGGCGGAGATGGACGGGTACGAGGGAGTGCGGGAACGTGGCGATCGAGCAGACGCTGGTCATCGTGAAGCCGGACGGAGTGCAGCGCGGACTGGTTGGGGAGATCATCGGCCGGCTGGAGCGGCGGGGGCTGAAGATCGTCGCACTGGGGCTGAAGACCATCAACGCGGAGTTGGCCGGGCGACACTACGCGGAGCATGTCGGGAAGGGCTTTTACGGGTCGCTGGTTGACTACATCGGCTCCGGCCCGAGCGTGATCATGGTGCTGGAGGGCCCGGACGCCATCGAGGCGGTGCGGGCGACGGTGGGCAAGACCAACCCGGTGGCCGCCGGGCCGGGCACCATCCGCGGCGATTTCGGGTTGATGGTGGGCCGCAACCTCATTCACGCCTCCGACAGCCCGGAGAGCGCGAAGCGGGAGGTGGCGCTGTTCTTCGGCGAGAACGCGACCGTGGCCTACGAGCGGGCGATCGATCGCTGGATCGTGGAGTAGCGCGGCGCAGCCGATCCCATCGAGGCAAGGAACCGGGCGGGCCATGTGGCCCGCCCGGTTCGTTTGTGCCGCTGCCGGCCGGTTTCACGTGAAACGCGGAACCGGGCGTCAGGAGTCGCTCATGTGGATGATGCCGGGCTGCTGGTTGTAGCGTGCCATCAATTCGGCCACCAGGTTCCGCAGGTGCAGGTCGGTCACGTCCGGCGCGAGCGGGCGGCGGTCGTTGACCGGCATCCCGGAGAACTTCTCGCGGCTGGCGCTGGACCGGTTGTCGGTGCGCGAACTCCGGTAGTACAGGTCCGCGAAGAGGGCCTGGCCGTCGCTGGTGATGTAGACGGCATGGGAGGGGTCAATTTCGAGCCCCACCGCGCCGCTCTCCGGGGTGTCCACGATGACCGGGTATCCGGTTGGCACGCGGGGGCCGTACTCCGCCGCCACCACCCGCAGCATCGGGACCAACCGCCGCCGAATCCCCTCGAGTTCCGCTGCCGACACCGTCTTGCTCCGTTCGTCCGCGCCGCCGTCGCTGCCGGGATTATCCGTGAGGGCGGCGGGCCCTGTCCATCCGGCCGCCCGTTTCACGTGAAACCGGGCGCGCTAGCCGCTCCGGCCCTCGCCGGCGAGTCCGCTCGCCCGCGGCGCCATCTGCCCGGCGTACTTGTTGCCGGCCTTGGCCCGGTACGGCACGCTGACCGGGCTCGACACCTCCTCGAAGGAGAAGGCGCAGATCCGCATCCCCGGGTAGAGCGCCACCGCCATCCGCCCGAGGTTGCTCAACTCCATCGTCGCCGTGCCGTACCACCCCGGCTCGAAGACCGCCGCCGTGCTGTGGACCGTGATCCCCAGCCGCGCGATGCTCGACCGGCCCTCCAGCCGCCCAAGCAGGTCGTCCGGCAGCGTCAGGCATTCCACCGTGCTGGCCAGCGCGAACTCCCCCGGTTGCATGATGAACGGCTCGTCCTCGGCGACCTCGATCGTCCGCATCGCCTCGCCGATCGACTGCGGCTTCCGCGGGTCGATGTAGCTGTGCCTGCTGTGCTCGAACACCATGAAGGTCGGGCCCAGCCGGAAGTCGATGCTCACCGAGCCGAGTTGCGCCGCAAGGTCCGGCATCGGGTCGATCGCGATCCGGCCCGACGCCAGCGCCTTCCTGATGTCCCGGTCCGAGAGAATCATCGCGCTCGCACTCCCCGGCAGGCGCCCGCCGGGCGCCGCTCCGCCGCCCTGCCGCCCGTCGCTGCCTCAACCACGCCAGCATACCCCGGCCACGCCGCCCGCCGCCGACCGGGCATGCCCCCACAAGTCGCAAAGCTGCCTCTTGCCAGTCAGCCCCGCAGGCCGCAGAATCACGACTGAGTCGCGGATTGCCGCGAGAGAGGAGATTCCGGACTTGAAGAAATCTTCGATCGATCAGCCCACGCAACTGATCGTGCTCGCGGCGTTCCTGTCCATGGCGTTTTCCATCTACCTCTGGTTCTTCCAGGATCAGCTCTCCGGCATCTTCGTCGGCACGTGGGTCCCGTCCATTCTCGCCCTCGGGGCGCTGCTGAGGCGACGCTGATGAGTATCCAGGCTGTGATCGGGGTCGTCGGGATCGTCGTCTTCGTCATCGTCTTCATCGCCGGCATGCAGTTCGTCCGGGCGCTCGACCAGGAGTGACCGGCTCCGCCGGGGGCGGCCGCCGCACCCCGGCGCTGCTCCGCGCCCGGCGCTGACCGGCCCGGCTCGCTGCGCCGGTCAGTGCTGACCGCGCGCGTTCACCGAGGGGACCGTTCCACATGGCGGTGCGCCGCAAAACCTGCGACTTCTGCGGTCAGCAGATCGAACTCCGGCAACTCGGCCCGGATACGTGGCGGCCCTTCAACCCCGACGGCTCCCGCCACCAGTGCTCCCGCGCCCGCCCGGCCTCCCCCGGCAGGCAATCCCCGCCAGCCAGCCAGTCAGCC
>JBJTKE010000300.1:0-4336 GCA_046096285.1 Chloroflexota bacterium | reverse complement strand
GTCCGGGCGGGCGGCGTAGCGGTCGGAGGCCTCGCCCGGCGGGGCGTCGCCGATGCCCCCGTCGACGTCGGGCCGGGGTGTGAACGCGCCGAGGATCATCAGCGCGGCCTCCCGCAGATCGAGCGGGGAGGAGTCGAGCAGCGCCTCGCACAGCCGCTGCGCCTGCCGGGAATCGACGCGGGCCTCCGGCCCGAGCCCGAACTCGCCCGCCATCGCGGCGACAACCCGGGTCCGGTCGACGCCCAACGCGGCGGCGAGTTGACTGGCCGAGAACCGGGCGTGCTCGCCGCCTGACTCTCCCGCGGGCAGGGGCGGGCCGTCGTTTCCGGGGTGCGGGTTGGCCATGCCAGCCTCCAGCCATTCGCGGTCGCGCGGTCGCGCCGGGACGTTCCCGGCGCGGTCAGCCTACACTCCGGGGCGCGCCGGATGCGAGCGCGGGCGAACCGAGGCGGGGCGGGACATGCTGGAGGCGGTGCTGCTGGGAACCGGGGGCATGCTTCCCCTGCCGGGCCGCTGGCTGTCGAGCCTGCTGGTTCGCTCGGGGGGGCATCTCATCCTGTTCGATTGCGGCGAGGGAACGCAGGTCGCTTGGCGGGTCACCGGGTGGGGATTCCGCAAGCTCTCCGCGATCTGCATCAGCCACACGCACGCGGACCATATCGCGGGACTGCCGGGATTGCTCCATGCCGCGGCGAACTCCGGGCGCACCGAGCCGGTGCCGATTTTCGGGCCGCCCGGCACCGGGGCGGTCGTCGCCGGGCTGCGGACGATCGCGCCGGACCTGCCTTACAGCGCCCCGGTGAACGAACTCGAGGATGGGGCCACATTCTCCCTGCCGGGCGGGTTGAGCGGGACGGTCGCCGCGGGCTTGCACGGCATGGAGGTCATCGCCTACCGGCTCGACCTGCCGCGGCGGCCGCGATTCCTCGTGGACCGGGCCGAGGCGCTCGGCGTGCCGAGGGACCGCTGGCGGGCGCTGCAGGCGGGAACGCCCGTCGAGGCAGGTGGACGGATCATCCGCCCGGACGAGGTGACCGGGCCGCCGCGGCCGGGGCTGTCGCTGGCCTACGTGACCGATACCCGCCCGCTTCCGCGGCTGGCCGATCTCGCCCGCGGCGCCGATCTGCTCGTGTGCGAGGGCACCTACGGGGATGACGCGGACCGCCCAAAGGCGATCGAGCGGAGGCACATGACCTTCGCGGAGGCCGCGGCGCTCGCTTCCGCCGCGGAGGCGCGGCGCCTGTGGCTGACCCACTTCAGCCCCGCGCTCGACGATCCGGAGGGCTGGCGGGAGTCGGCGGCGGCGGTCTTTCCGGAGGTGACGGTCGGCCGGGCCGGGCTGCGGGAGAAGCTGGCGTTTCGCGACGATCCCGGCGCCGCGGCGGATGGCGGAGCTGCCGGCCATGACCGCGGCTGAATCTCAGTGGACGCGGCGGCCTGGCCATCCCGCCGCCGGAGGTTGACGTGACGGATCGTTTAGCGCCAACCCCGCGCATCCTTGCCGTGGCGATGCGCGGCGCGCCGCCCGGATCGGGGCCGAGGCCTGCCGGAGAGCGGCAGCGCTGGGGGCGGACGTCGCCCTCTTTCCCGAGATGTGGAGCGCTGGATACCAGCCCGCGCTGCCACCGCAGCGGGGCCGCGGCGACGTCTTGCGGCACCCCTCGCTGTGGACGGCGGCGGCGCCGGCGGCGGGAGCCCCGCGCGCCGTCTGGGGCGATTTGCCGGTCGATGCGGAGGGCGCGTTCGTCGCCGGGTTCCGGGCGCTGGCGCGGCGGCTCGGCATGGCGATCGGGCTGACCCTGCTGGAGCGGACTGAGGGCAGGCCGCGGAACACGATGCTGCTGCTCGACCGGCATGGCGAGACGGCGCTGCGGTACGCCAAGGTGCACACCTGCTGCTTCGACGAGGCGGAGGCGGCGCTGGAGCCCGGCGACGGCTTCCCGGTTGCCGATCTGGACACCGCCGCCGGGCGAGTGCGGGTCGGGGCGATGATCTGCTTCGACCGCGAGTTTCCCGAGAGCGCGCGGGCGCTGATGCTGGCCGGGGCGGAAATCGTGCTCGCGCCGAACGCCTGCGAAATGGACGATCTTCGGCTTGCCCAGTTGCGGGTGCGGGCGGCGGAGAACATGGTGGGCGTCGCGCTCGCCAACTACGCGGGCGGGGAGTACCGCGGCCGATCCGCGGCGTTTCACCCCTGCGCCTACGGCGAGGACGGACGGCCGCGCGACACGCTGCTGGCGATGGGCGGCCCGGATGAGGACATCGTGCTGGCGCGGTTCGACCTCGACGGGCTGCGCGACTGGCGGCGCCGCGAGACGTGGGGCGCCTGCTACCGCCGCCCCGGGGCCTATGCCGGCGACGCCGAAGCGCGGCCGGAGTTCGCCCGGGTGAACTGGCGAGGGGAGCCGTTCGACCCGGCGCGGTGAGGGCGTCAGTCGTGGCTGGACCTGGCTTCGTTGTCGCGGGCGAGGGTCTGGGTGCGGAGGTAGGCGGCGTGCACGGCCTTGGAGAAGACGGTCCGCAGACCGCCCTTCTCCATCTGGTAGATGGCCTCGGCCGAGGTGCCGCCGGGGGAGGTGACCATGTTTCGCAACTCGGCCATGTGCTTGCCGGAATCGCGGGCGAATTCCACGGAGCCCGCGACCGTTTGCAGGACGATCTGCTCGGCGATGCGGCGCGGGAAGCCCATGTGGACGCCGGCGTCGATGAGCGCCTCCATCATCAGGAACACATAGGTCGGGCCGGTGCCGGAGAGGGCGGTCGCCATGTCGACGTACTTTTCCTCCTCGACCCACAACTCCTCGCCGAGGGCGCCAAGCGCGGCGCGGACCCGCGCGAGTTGATCCGGCGGCACGTCCGGCGTCGAGGTCCAGACCATCATGCCCGCGCCGATCTGCGCCGGGGTGTTGGGCATCACCCGCACCACGGCATCGTGGCCGAGGCCGCGGCGCAGCAGCGCAAACGGCGCGCCGGCGATGACCGAGACGGCGACCTGCCGGGGTTCCAGCGTGCCCCTGAGTTGCTTCATCACCCCGGTCAGCACCTGAGGCTTGACGGTCAGGAAGACCAGATCGGCATCGGCCGCGGCGGCGGCGTTGCTCTCGGCGACCGCGATCCCGAAGCGCGCGGCGAGTTTGTCCCGGCGGTCGGCGCGGGGATGGCTGGCGACGATCCCGCCCGGGGGAATGAGGCCCTGCTTGAGCAGTCCGGCGATCATCGATTCGGCCATCACCCCGGCCCCGATGAAGGCGAGCCGGGCCTCCGCGAGAGCGGCGGCGGGATCGCTGGCGGCGAGATCGGTCACGTTGGCTCATCCTCCCGGCGCGGGGTGTGCCACCATACCCGCGCATACCGCGTGATGCGGCCGTGTCGCGGGGAGGGTACCCCGCGCCGCCGCCCGAGTGAAGGTGACCACCGTGCCGAATCGCCTCGCGAACGAGACGAGCCCCTACCTGCTGCAGCACAAGGACAACCCGGGGGACTGGTTCCCCTGGGGCGAGGAGGCCCTGGAGACGGCGAGCCGGGAGAACAAGCCGATCCTGGTGAGCATCGGCTACTCCGCCTGCCACTGGTGCCATGTGATGGAGCACGAGTCGTTCGAGAACCCGGAAACCGCCGCGGTGATGAACGACCTGTTCGTGAACATCAAGGTGGACCGCGAGGAGCGCCCCGACCTGGACCATCTCTACATGTCGGCGGTGCAGGCGATGACGGGCTCCGGCGGCTGGCCCCTGAACTGCTTCCTGACGCCGGAGGGCGTGCCGTTCTACGGCGGCACCTACTTCCCGCCGGATGAGCGGCACGGGATTCCCTCGTGGCGCAAGGTGCTGGCGGCGGTGCATGACGCCTTCACGAATCGCCGGGAGGACGTGGACGAGATCGCGGGTCGGATCGCGGAGTACCTGACCACCGCCAACAGCAAACTGCCGGATCCCGGCCCGCTGCGGACGGCCATCATGGAATCGGCGCTCGAGGAGTTCGGCGAGAGCTTCGACGACGAGAACGGCGGATTCGGCGGCGCGCCCAAGTTCCCCCAGCCGTCCGCGCTGGTGGCGCTGCTCCACATCTGGAAGCGGACCGGGTCCGACGAGGCCCGCGAGATGCTGAAGCTCACGCTGGACCGCATGGCCTATGGCGGCGTCTCCGACCAGGTCGGCGGCGGGTTCCACCGCTACGCCGTGGACGAGATCTGGCTGGTGCCGCATTTCGAGAAGATGCTCTACGACAACGCCCAGCTCGCCTCGGTGTACCTCGATGCGTGGCGCGCCTTCGGCGACGAACTGCACCAGCGGATCGCGACCGAAATCCTCGAGTGGACGGTCCGCGAGATGACCGG
>JBJTKE010000299.1:0-3911 GCA_046096285.1 Chloroflexota bacterium | reverse complement strand
AGCAGGCGGGACGGGAGATCGAGGCGCCGCGCCGGAACGCCGAGAATGCCGGTGTTCCGGCCAGGAACTGGGAGCATCTCAAGTTGCAGGCATTCATCCGGCGCAGGCTCGAACAATGCCAGAAGCGGGTGCGCCCGTTCTGGAATCTCAACGGCCTGATGACGGCAAATCACGGACACCCCTACGGCTTTGTCGTGCTGGCCACCGACGAGGACGCCTACCGCCTCGCCGAAAGCAAGCACGGGATCAAGGGCTCGCTGGACCAGATCGCCCAGCTCCTCCAGGCAGGCACACCGAAATGGATGCCCGGCCAGGATCGCATCGTGCTCTACAGCCGTGAGGGGGTGGCGCCGCTCTTCTACCTCGACACCCGCGAACTCAAGAAGATGCGCGACTCCGCGGCCGAGAAAGCCCGGGACAAGTTCCTGTACATCGACGCCCGGTTCGAAGGGTGCGTCGATCCGATCATCAAGCCGCACGAATCGGCCGACGTGCGAAATCTCTATGCCGTCGGCATGGCCCTTCCGCTCGATGTGGTCCAGATCGACGACCGGGCGCCGTCCACCCCGGACACCATCCGGGTCCATCTCCCGGATGGCGCCCGGTCGTGCGCGTCGTTCAGCCAACTGGCCCTCGAAATCGAGCGGGACCCCACGGTCGCGACGGACCTCCGCCGCCAGGTGGATGAGCTGATCTCCGGGTTGCCCGAAGAGCAGCGCTCCGGCTTGCAGCAGCGCGCCAACCAGCGGGTCGGCGAGTTGCTGCGGGTGGCGCCGAACGAGGTGATCGACCACGATGACATGGACTATCTCACCGCGATCGAGCAGGCCGTCAGCCACCGCATGACCTACGGGCAGCATCTCGTTGACAGCGACCCGTCGGCTCATGCCTAAACAAGCGGTACGGCCGGAACGGCCGCCGCGGGGGTCGTCGGTCTGGGCCGGACTCGATCCGTTCGGGGATGCCGCCGTGTCCCGGCTGACACGATGGTTCACCGACGACGCGAGCGGCGATGACCTCGAGGCCGCAAACCGCCCCCTTCCGGGGCTGCGGATCGGGGCGATGCCTGCGGGAGCCGAAGGGCCCGGCCCCGACGAACTCCACTCCTCCGTGCTCCTCGAGCGGGATGACCTGGAGGACGGCGCGCCGCCACTCGACATTGCGGCGTGGGCCATCCAGGATGCCCTTGCCTCGCTCCTTGCCTCCCAGCACAGCCGGGAGGCCCTGAGCTGGGACGACCGCGAGGTGCTGGTTCCCCATGTCTGGCTGGTCGCGGACCTGGACTCCCCGGAGACCGAGCACCTCGCCGAGTGGACCGGGGCGCTCTACCAGCGTTTCCGCTCGCTCAACGTCGAGGCGCGGGTGCTCCTGCTCCTGCGCCACATGAGCTGGGGCCGCCCGGATGCCGACTCGGAACGGGCGGCGAGGCGCTGCCAGGCGCTGGTGGAAACGCTGGTTGGCGATACCACCCCGGGACGCACCAACGCCATGATCTATGTCGTCACCGACCGTGACGGGGTGGGGAACCGGTACTCGCGCGAGGAATCCTCCGGGCCGATCGAGCGCAGCCTCGATCTGCTCATGCTCGCCGACCTGGCCCACCGTGGCGATCCCGGCGCGGAGCGGGCGTTCCAGGCCCCTCCCGGCGGCGGCCCGGACGGATGGGATACCCTGCCGGTGTTCGCCAGCATCGCCGGGGCATGCCTGCTCTGGGACGCTCCCGCGATCGCGCGCGAGAACAACGAGCGGCGGCGCGCCCAGCTTTTCGAAGCGCTCGCCGCCCCGGCTCCGGCGAGGTACGACCCCGCCGCTCCAGACCTGCAGCACATCAGGCTGGCCGAGGGCGGAACCTGGCCGCACCTCGAGATTCCCACCTGGTCGCCCCGCTTCCGGCTGCCGGCGACGGTGGAGGATGCTCGCGTCCGGGATCTGACCGGGACCTGGCTGGGCCGCGCGGCGGAGTGGCGGCACGCGATGCTGGTCACCCATCGGGACAGCTCGGACAACCTCGATCACCGCGCGTCGGGCGCCCTCGCCGCCTATCTGCGCGATCTCGATGCCCGCGAGCGGTCAGTTCTCGACGATCCGGCGCTTCCCGGGTTCTTCGCGCCGCTGCACCGGCTCTATGACCGGGCGATCGCGGATCTGCAGGTGCGGCGAGAGGATTCCGTCCGGGCTCTCGGCGGGCCGGTGGAGACGCGCGACCGGGTCGACGCCGTGGCCCTCGTGAAGCCGCCAGCAGAGTTCATGGACGGGGCGGATGCGCGGCTGGTGCGGTCGCTCGAGCGCAAGATCAACCCGGCCCTGCTGATCCAGGTGACGATCATGACCATCGCGCTGAGTTGGGTCCCGCTAGCGTGGGTCGCTACCGGGATTCCCGGCATCTCCGGGTGTGGTGAGAATAGCCCGCCATTCCCGGGGTGGCCGCGGCAGGCCCCTAAGCTCACCGCATGGATTTCCGAAGTGGCAGCCTGGGCGCAGGGTTTCGCCATAGGTCGGGTAACGGGGCTCCTGGATTTCTGGGACGGACTAACCGAGGAGCAAGTGTGGTTGTGGGTCGGCATCTTCACCATCGTTCCGTTGACGGCAATCGCGGTGTTCCTGGCGCTGCGCCAACGCGTGGTGATCGAGCGGGCATGGAACCTCGTGTACCGGCGGGCGGGACGCTGGCGAGATGAGGCCATGCGGGCGCTCCCCGCCGACATCAGGGGCGCCGAGGCCCAGCTGACCGAGGCCAACATTGCCGCCGCCATCGTTGAAATCGGCCGCAGGCGCGATCTGCTGCGGGCCTTCGAGGCGGCGGGCCGTGCCTCGCTCGCGGAGGAGCCCGGAACCGATCTGGCGATCACGGGCCATATCCGGCCGGCTCGCGCCGCGCCGCCGCCGATTTCGCCGCTGGTCGTGTCGCGGATCGTCGCCGTGTTCAAGCGGCGCTGCGGCGATGCGCCGTCGGCGGACTGGGATCCCGGCCGAGTGCTGGAGCAACTTTTCGTGGATGCGGCCGATCAGGCCGGCGATCCCGACGTCCTGCTGCGCGATGAGATTCCGCTCATCCGGCGGCGCGTCCTGACCTCGATGCCGCCGGATGGCGCGGTGCGCGTGCAGCAACTGGCCTCCACCCGGCGCGCCGAACTGGCGCCCCTTCGCGTCGCCAGGTTCCTCGGGGTTCCGCGCGGGGCCCGTCCCGAGTTCCAGCGGGATCCGGCGCGGGTGACGGTGGTCGAAGTTCCGGTGGATGATCGCTTCTACACGCTCGTCGTCCAGACCGGCATGAGCGCCCGGCGGGTGCTCTCGCTCGCCGTCCGGCCCGAGGATGAGCCCGGGTCCGGGCGGGAGGAAGCCGGGAGTGAACGCGCCGCGGAGCCCGCGAGCGACGGCACGGTGCGCGCGGACGACGGCGATTCGGCGGACGAATCAGCCGACGCCGTAGCCGCCTCTGTGGCGGGGTAGGGGGGTTCGGACGCGATGCGCTGGTTCGCGGCTTTCTGGATCACGGTGGTCTTGTGCGTGATCGGCGCCGGCCTTGCCTGGGTGGGAGGTCAGGATCTGCCAGGGCTCGGTCGTGCGCTCGCCCCGTTCAGTTTCGCCAGGGCCGCGTACATCCCGGTTGCGGTGGTTGCGGCCTATCTGCTGGTCAGGCTGATCCTCCAGCGGGTCGTCGCCTACACCGAGTCGGCGATCGACGCCTCCCCGCGCGAGAGCCGGTCCGACTGGAGCCGGCGCCGGGCGGCGTTGGGCCTTGCCGCCTACCAGGCCTTCGGGAATCCTACTGGCCGGTGGTTGCTGCCATTCGCCGTCGTCCTCGATGCCGTGGCCATTCTCACCTGCCTCGTCATGCTCGTCGGCCTGCTCAGGTCTGGAAAGCGCTGGGACCTCCTCGGTCTGACGCTGTTGTGCCTGTATGCCTACAC
>JBJTKE010000298.1:0-11208 GCA_046096285.1 Chloroflexota bacterium | reverse complement strand
GCGACAGCGAGATGACCTCGGCCATCCGCATCAGGCTGCTGGTGGCGGAGGACAACCCGGTGATCCAGGGGTACGACCAGGACGGCTTTGCCCGCCAACTCCGCTATGACCTGCCGGTCGAACCGGCGCTCGCGGCGTTCGCCGCCGCCCGCGCGGCGACGGTCCCGCTCCTGCGATCGCTGCCGGATGCCGCCTGGCGGCGCGCCGGAACCCACACCGAATCCGGCCGCTACACGGCCGAAGCGTGGCTTGCCATCTACGGCGTCCACGCGCATGAACATGCGGATCAGATTCGCCGCGCGCGCGCCGCGCGCCAGCGGTAACCGGACGGAGGCGCAAGCATGGCCATCAAGTTGCTCATTGCGGTCGGGATGGCCGCGGCGATCACCCTCTTCGTGCTCCTGGTCGGCGGCGGCGCGGTCGCCTTCAGCCGCGCGCTCGCCGCCCCCGCCACCCCCGTGGCGCCCGAGATGGCGATCGAGGAGGCCAAGGCCTACTGCGTCGCCGCGGGCGGTGCGGTCGTCATGCGCGTCGCCGCCATGACCCCCGATTCCGACCCCATCGGCGCGCTCGGCGAACTGGAGCCGTTCTGCGAGTTCACCGGCGGCGCGGGCGCCGACGAGGGCAGCACGATCTCGGTGCTGGCCGAAACGCTCGCCTCCACCACCCGGACGCTCGCCGCCATGGCCTATCTCGACGGCAAGCCGATGCCCGCCATCGATCCGCCCGTCTCCACCGATGGCACGCCGGTCCCGCTGACCGCGATGCCCAATCCCGCCTCGATCTACTGCGATCTCGCGGGCGGCGCGGAGTACGCCTGGGTCGCGGCCGACATGCCCGCCGACGCGCCGTTCCGCACCGTCGCCATGTGCGTCTTCCCGGACCGCTCCGCGATCGACAGCTGGGGCATCGCCTACCACGCGATGGGCTCCGTCCGCGGCGCGGACCTCGCGGGCGCGTTCGCCTGGAAGCCCTGACCCGGACCCCCGGCCGTCAGCGGCGCATCAGCGCCGCCCGGCGCCCGCGGGCGCCCGGGAAAAAGCCCGGCGGCCATTGCTGGCCGCCGGGCTCGCCCGTTCCGGGAAGGGGCCGCTAGCGGATGGCGGCCTCGGTCTTCGGGTCGAAGAAGTGGAGCTTGTCCGGCTCGGCCGCGACCTGGATCTCCTGGCCGCGCTGGAGCTTGACGTCCGGCGACATGCGGGCCGTGAGCAGCGTCGGGCCGGCCTGCAGGTAGACGAAGATCTCGTTCCCGAGCAACTCGATCACGTCGACCGTGACCGGGATGCTCATGTCGTCGGTGGCGCCCTTCAGCCGGGACCGCTCGACGAGGTGCTCGGGGCGAACGCCCATCGTCACCGTCTGGCCGAGGTAGGGCTTCAGGGCCACGGCCTTCTCCGGCAGGATGCGGAAGCGGAAGCCCGGATTCGCCGCGTACATCTGCTCGTTGTGGGCCTCGATCGTGACATCGACGAAGTTCATCGACGGGGAGCCGATGAACCCGGCGACGAACTTGTTGGCCGGGAAGTCGTACAGGTTCTGCGGCGTGTCGAGCTGCTGCAGCACGCCGAGGCTCATGACCGCGATGCGGTCGCCCATCGTCATCGCCTCGACCTGGTCGTGGGTGACGTAGATGGTCGTCGTGCTGACCCGTTCGTGCAGCTTGATCAGCTCGGCCCGGGTCTGCACGCGCAGCTTGGCGTCGAGGTTGGAGAGCGGCTCGTCCATCAGGAACAGGTCGGCGTTGCGCACGATCGCCCGGCCGAGCGCGACGCGCTGCCGCTGCCCGCCGGAGAGGGCCTTCGGCTTGCGGTCGAGGAACTGCTCGATGTCGAGGATGCGGGCCGCCTCGCGCACCCGCTGGTCGCGCTCCGCCTTCGGCACCTTCCGCAGCTTCAGCGGATAGGCCAGGTTGTCGTAGACCGTCATGTGCGGGTAGAGCGCGTAGCTCTGGAACACCATCGCCACATCGCGGTCCTTCGGCGGCAGGTCGTTCACCACCCGGTCGCCGATGATGATCCGGCCCTCGGAGATCTCCTCGAGACCGGCGACCATCCGCATCGCCGTCGACTTGCCGCAGCCGGACGGGCCGACGAGCACGAGGAACTCCCGGTCGTGCACCTCCATGTTGAGGTTGTTGACCGCCGGGGCCGCGTTCCCGCCGTACTTCTTGGTTACCCCGTCGAAAATCACGCGCGCCACTGCGCTTCCTCCGTGTGAACTACAGGACCGCCGCCAATCGGGCGGCCCGGAGGCATCCTGGACCCACGTTTGCTCCCCGCCGCGCGATGCCTTACGGGCGGTACCGCATTTTGTCGATAATTCCGGCGCGCTTGTCAAGAGCCGCGGGCACGTTCGCGGCGGCGTCGCCCCAATCTCGGAAGGACCGGCATCCGATGGTCACAGGGTATCGACCAGGCCTTTCACCCGTCATCTCCTTCGGCGAGGCGATGCTCCGGCTCACGCCCCCGCGCTTCGAGCGGCTCGAGCGCACCCTCTCGCTCGACATCTCGCCCGGCGGCGCGGAACTCAACAGCGCGGTCACCATCGCCGCGCTCGGCGTCCCCGCGCGCTGGGTCTCGGTGCTCCCCGACGTCCCGCTCGGCCGCAATCTCGCCCGCATCGCGCTTGCCCACGGCGTCGACCTCCGGCATGTGCGCTGGACCCCCGAGGAGGAGGGCCGCATGGGCCTGTACTTCCTCGAGGAGGGCACAGACCCCCGCCCCTCCGCCGTCCACTACGACCGCGCCGGGTCCGCGTTCGCCCGCATGGCGCCGGGCGCGTTCGACTGGAACGCGATCCTTCCCGGGGCCGCCGCGCTGCACGTCTCCGGCATCACCCCGGCCGTCGGCGACGGCCCCCGCGCCGAAACGATGGCCGCGATCCGCGCCGCCAACGCCCACGGCGTGCCGGTCGCCTTCGACCTCAACTACCGGTCCAAGCTGTGGAGCGAGCAGGCCGCCCGCGCCTGTTTCGTCGAGATCGTGCCGATGGTCGACATCCTCTTCGCCTCGCGCGGCGCGCTGAAGACCTTCTTCGCCATCGACGGCGACCACGAGCAGGTGCTGCGCGAGGCGCGCGAACGGCTCGGACTGGCCGTCACCGTGCTCTCCCGAAAGAAGGGCAAGACCAGCCGCGAGGTGCGCCTCGGCAGCCTGGCGATGGGCGAGGACGGGGCCATCGTCGAGGGCCCGTGGCGCGACGTGGAGGTGGTCGACCGCCTCGGCGGCGGCGACGCCTTCGCGGGCGGCTTCCTCGCCGGCTTCGCCCAGCACCCCGCCGATCTCGAACGGAACATCGCCCTCGGCTCCGCCGCGCAGGCCCTGAAGCACACCATCCCGGGAGATTTCCTCGCCGCCACCCGCGCCGAGATCGAGGCCGCGACGCAGGACACCGAGGGAGGCGTGCTCCAGCGCTAGCGGGCGCGATGCGGGGAGCGGACGCCTCCGCCGGGTCAGGCCCCGGTCCCGGCGGCCGGGCCGGCGATGATCGGCGAGGGCCCCTGCCCCATGCTGGCGAACGCCGCGCCGTCGATCCCGAAGCTCGCGGCGAGCAGGTCCGGCGGGAAGGCGGCCAGCACGTCGGCCAGTTCGATGAACCCGATCGGCACCGCGTCGTGGTACAGGACCAGCGTCGCCTCCTCCTCGCCGACGTTGGCGAGGTAGTGCAGCCAGCTCACCGGCACGAATCCGACGTCGCCGGGGCGCAGCACGGCGGTCTGCTCCTCGTCGCCCGAGCCGATCACGCCGACCTGCACCGTGCCGGCCACGCAGCAGATTACCTCGTTCATCGCGGGGTGCCAGTGCGGCAGCCGGGACGCGCCGGGCTCCAGCGTGATCTCGGTGAACTTGATGCCGTCGAGCGCCGGGATGTCCTCGGCGTCGGCGAGGCGCCGCGTGCCGCCGGCGAAGGTCTCGACGGCCACGTCCTGCAGGCGGGTGCTGAACCGGCTGGCGTCGGACGTGGCGGCCGGGGGATCGCCGGCCAGCGGCGCGGCGAAGGCCTCCGGCACCCTGGGCAGGAAGGGCACGTCGCCCGGCGCAACGCCGCCCGCCTGCGCCAGCACCTGCACCGGCACGAACGGCAGGCTGGTGGAGAACTCGATCGTTTCGGGGTTCGGATTGTTGAACCCGAGGAGCAACTCCATCGGATCCTCACCGGTGCTCCAGATCGCGTGGGCCGAACCCTTCGGCAGGTAGATCAGCGATCCCGGCTCCAGCGGCATCACGGTGCGTGTGCCGTTCCACAGCATGATCGCCACGCCGGACCCCGAGCGCACCCAGGTCAGTTCATCGGCGTTGTCGTGCCAGTGCACCTCGCGGACGGAGTCCGCCGTCATCGTGATGGCCGCCAGCGACAGTCCCTCCAGGGCGGGCATGGTTTCGGTGCGGGCGAAGCGCGCCACCCCGGCCGCGAACTCCTTCGGGGGGAGGGATGAAAACGCGAGAAAGAAGGCGTCCGGGTCCGCCGCGACCGACGGCGCATGGGCAGGAACACCCGGCCAGGCGCCCGCCCCGCGCGTGGCCGCGAGCGCAGCCGCCGCCCCGAACGCCGCTCCATGCAACCGCCGCCTGCTGATCGGCCCCGACGCCGGG
This sequence comes from Chloroflexota bacterium, assembly GCA_046096285.1. Classification (GTDB taxonomy): domain Bacteria; phylum Chloroflexota; class Chloroflexia; order Thermomicrobiales; family UBA6265; genus CADCWF01. Next base: position 6,616 of record JBJTKE010000298.1, on the reverse strand, counting down.
GCTTTGGTATCGCCGCTCATGGTGCGCTCCCTCGCCGGCCGTTTCGCCGGTCGCTTCCGGTCCTCGCGAGGCACTCTAGCAGCACGAACCCGCGAATGTCCGCTTGCGCGGCGGGACAATCGCCAGTACGATCCCGGTATAGACCTCTTGACCAATCCGCGAACGGCGAACGACGGAGTGCGCTGACCGATGGCCTTTGAATCCACCCTTCCCGGCCGCTTCTTCTGGGACCCCGCCATCTACGCCGCCGAGCAGGCCAGCCTCTTCGGCACGATGTGGGTCAACGTCTGCCGCGCCGACGATGTGCCCGGTCCCGGCGACATCCGCACCGTCGACCTCGGCGGCGAGAGCGTGATCGTCGTCCGCGGCAAGGATGGCGGGCTTCGGGCCTTTCTCAACGTCTGCCGCCACCGCGGCGCGCGCCTGTGCCTGGAGCAATCCTGCTCGGCCGGCGCGGCCATCCAGTGCCCCTACCATGCCTGGAGCTACGCCCTCGACGGCCGCCTCATCGGCGCGCCCAACATCGCCCGCGACGAGTCGCTCGACCGCGACGCACTGGGGCTGATCCCGGTCAATCTCGCGGTCTGGGAGGGACTGGTCTGGCTCAACCTCTCGGACGACCCGGAACCCCTCGAGGCGCAGGTCGTCCCTGCGCTCGAGGCCCGCTTCGGCGAACTCGGCAAGTTCCGGCGCTACGGGGTCGGCGACCTCGCGGTCGGCCGCCGCATCGAATACGACATCGCCTCCAACTGGAAACTCGTCGTCGAGAACTTCATGGAGTGCTATCACTGCGCTCCCGTTCACCCCGAACTGACCCGCCTGCTCCCCGAGTTCCGGTTCGGCACCAGCTACCAGGGCATCCTCGGCCAGGGCACCGATTTCGCCCCGGACATCGAGTCGTTCACCCTCTCCGGCGGGGGCCACCGCGACATGCTTCCCGGCCTGCTCCCCTCCGATGCCCGCCTCTACTACGGCTTCGTGCTCTGGCCCAACGTCTTCGTCAACCTGCTGCCGGACCACGTCATCCTGCACACCCTGCTGCCCACCGGACCGGAGACCAGCCACGTCACCTGCGACTGGCTGTTCACCCCGGAGGAGATCGCAAAGCCTGGCTTCGACCCCACCGACACCGTGGACGTCTTCGACATCACCAACCGGCAGGACTGGGAGGTCTGCGCCCGCACCCAGCTCGGCAGGCGCTCCCGCGCCTACGACCGCGGCGGGCTCTACGTCACCAACGAGCAGCACATCGCGGTCTTCCGCGACCTCGTGCTCGGCAAGCTGGGGATGACGGCATGACCGGCGCGTTTCCGCTTGACCTCGAAAGCCCGGTTCCCCGCTACGCCCAACTCGCGGCGCTCATCGCCAGCCGCATCTCCGAGGGCTCGCTGCCGCCAGGCTCCCGGCTCCCCGCCGAGCGCGACCTGTGCGCCGCCGCCGGCATCTCCCGGATGACCGCCCGCCAGGCCATCGCCCAACTCGCCCGGCAGGGGCTCGTGGAAATCCAGCACGGCGTCGGCACCTGCGTGGCTGGCCCCAAGTGGACCTACGACGCCCTGCAGCCGCTCGGCTTCTCGGAAGCCACCTTCCGGCAGGGGGGAGACGTCACAACCCGCACCCTCGAACAGTCCGTGGTCGCTGCCCCCGGTCTCGCCGCCGAGGCGCTGCGGCTGCCGGTCGGCGCGCCAGTGGTCAAACTGGTGCGCGTCCGCTCCGCTGGCGGCGTGCCGGTGCTGCTGCAGACCAGCTACCTCCCCGCCGACCGCTGCCCCGGCCTGGCCGGCGAAGATCTCGAGCACGGCTCGCTCTACGCCATCCTCGACGCCCGGCACGGCATCCGCATCACCGGCGTCAGCCAGGTCATCGAGGCGGCGGTCGCCAACGCCTGGCGAGCCGCGCAGCTCGGCGTCCCCCGCGGCGCTCCGCTGCTGGTCATGGACGGCGTCGCGTCCGATGCCGACGGCCGCCCGATCGAGGCCTTCCGCGCCGTCTACCGCGGCGACCGCGCCCGCATCACGCTGGACACCAGCGCCGCGGCGGACCCGGCCGCCGCCCCCCAACTCGCGGTGCTGGTCACCTGACCACCCACCCGCCTACCGTCCCGTCGTTTCGCGTTGGAGCCCCGGAGTCCGCACATGACCGCTTCTCCCATCGGCGTTGGCGTCATCGGCTGTGGCAGCGTGTCGCGGGTCTACGTTCCGCACCTGCAACGCCTCAACATCCCCCGGCAGCGGGTGGACATCCGCCTCTGCTGCGACGCCGACCCCGCGCGCGAGGAGGTCGTGCGCGACCGCTACAACATCGAACACTTCACGACCGACTACCGGGCCGTGCTGGAACGCGACGACATCGATCTCGTGCTCGTGCTCACCTCGATGCCCCGGCACTACGAGATCGCCCGCGCCGCGCTGGCGGCCGGAAAGCACGTCCTCGTCGAGAAGCCGATGGCGATGACCCTGCCGGAGGCGGCCGAACTGGTCGAGATGGCGCGCACCTCGCGCGGCTGGCTGATGCCCGCCCCGCACGTCGTCCTCAGCCCGACCTACCAGGCGATGTGGCGCCGCATTCACCTCGGCCAGATCGGGCGGCCGCTCTCCGCGCGCGGGTTCTACGGCTGGGCGGGTCCGAACTGGGGGCCGTGGTTCTACCAGAAAGGGGGTGGAGCCATGTTCGACCTCGGCGTCTACAACGTCACCTCCCTGACCGGCCTGCTCGGTCCGGCGAAGCGCATCGTCGCCCTCAGCGGCATCGCCATCCCCGAGCGGGTGGTGGACGGCAAAATGCAAAAGGTCGAAACCCACGACAACGCCCACCTCCTGCTCGACTGGGGCAACGGGACCTACGCCAGCATCACCACCGGCTTCACCATCCAGAAGTACGACGTGCCCGGCCTCGAGATCTACGGGACCGACGGCGTGCTCTACATGGAGGGCGAGGACTGGGCCCCGCGCGGCTACCGCCTCTGGGAGAACCGGGCGGGTTGCTGGCAGGACTACGAGGACACCAGCAACTGGCCGTGGTCCGACGGCATCCGTCACCTCGTGGAGTGCATCGAATCCGGCACGCCCCCGCTGGTCACCCCTGAGCACGCCTACCACGTGCTGGAGATCATGCTGAAGTGCATGGAGTCGGGCGACACCGGCCGCGCGATCGACATCGAGTCCACGTTCACCCCGCCCGCCTTCCCGCAGGCCGACCTGCTCGACCACGGCGCGCATCTCGTCCACGCCCCCGGAACCGGGTCCGCGGAGTAGCCGGCCGTGACCGCGCCTGCCGGCTACCAGCCATCCCCCCGCCCGACCTTCGACCGGGCGACGGCCATCCCCTATGGCAGCGTCACCCGGCACCTCTGGGGCGATCCCGGCGCGGGCTCGGTGGCGGACTGGATCTATGTCTCCAGCGACAAGATCCACCAACTCGTCTGGGGCGTCGGTCCCGGCGGCGGATTCACCCACTCCGACGAGTTCCGCACCATCTTCGCGGCCGACGTCATCTACATCGTGCTGGAAGGCGTGATGGTCATCGCCAACCCCGCCACCGGCGAGGTGCAGCGCATCCTCCCCGGCGAGGCGGCCTTCTTCCGCCGCGACACCTGGCACCACGCCTGGAACGGCGGGACCGGCCCGCTCCGCTGTCTCGAGTTCTTCAGCCCGCCCCCGTCGCAGGGGACGTCCGGCAGCTACGCCCGCAAGCAACCGTTGCTGGAAACCGTGACCTACGACCCGGCGCCCTTCCTTGGCCGCTGGCCGATGGCCCGCGCCGAAGCCGACCGCGAGCGCACGATCTGGCCTATCCGGGAATCCGATCTGCTCTGGACCATGCTCGGGGCGTCCCGGCCCGTTCCCGTCGCGCTCCTCGTCTCCACCGGGCACCTCACCGTCGGCAGGATCGACCTGCTGCCGGGCCAGACGACCGCAGAGCAGACCCACGCCGGGGACGAGAGCCTCCATGTCGCCAGCGGCGTGCTGAACGTCGAAGTTCGCGATGGCGGCCTCCCCAACTGGCTCGAACTCCACCCCGGCGACGGCGCCTACCTGCCGGCAGGCACGCCGCACGCCTATCACAACATCGGCGGCGAAACCGCGAGATTCCACTTCGGCGTCGCGCCCGGCCACCAGGCAGGAGGCGCCGAACCATGACCGCCAGCACGCTCTCCATCGGCATCGACGTCGGCGGCACCAAGATCGCCGCCGGCCTGGTCGATCCGGCCACCGGCGAGCGTTCCGGCGAACGGATTGTGCCCACGCCGGAGCGCGGCAGTGACATCCTGAAGACCTGCGCCCACCTTGCGGCCGCCCTGATCGCCGAGGCTCCGCGACGGGTCGGCTCCATCGGCATCGGCATTCCCGAAATCGTCGACCCTGGCGGCAGGCCGGTTTCCGGCGAGCGGGTGGACTTCCGGACGCTCGAGGTCGCGGCCGCCTTCGCCGGGATGCCCCCGGCAATGCTCGAGTCCGACGTCCGGGCCGCGGCGCGCGGCGAGGCGCGGTTCGGGGCGGGTACGGCGTTCCGCCACTGGGTGTACGTCTCCATCGGCACCGGCATCAGTTCCGCCATCGTCACCGATGGGGAGCCGATGGTCGGCGCGCGCGGGGCGGCGCTCGTGCTCGCCTCGGGCGCGATTTCCTTCACGTGCCCGGAGTGTCACGGAGTCCACAGGTTCACGCTGGAAGAGACCGCCAGCGGCCCCGTAATGGCCGCCCGCTGGGCCGACGTTCACGAACACCCCACCGCCACCACCCATGACGCCATCAACGCCGCGATGTCGGGCCGGCAGGGCGCCGAATGCATCGTGCTGCCCGCGATCGCCACGCTCGGCGGCGCGATCGGCTGGCTGGTCAACGTGACCGACCCCGAGGCCGTCATCCTCGGGGGCGGTCTCGGGACCGCTGGCGGCTGGTGGGGCGAGAACCTCGAAGCCGCGATCCGCGAGCACATCTGGTACCCGCCCGCCCGCGGCATGCCCATCATGGCCGCCGGGCTCGGTGCGGCCGCGGGCTGGGTCGGCGCGGCGGTCACCGCCGCCGGGCGCCCGGCCCCGTCGCCGGGAGAGGAGGCGCCATCGCCCACTGCGCGCTGATTGGCGGTAGAGTCCCGATGAGGACGCCAGGCCGCGCCCACCGCTCGACGTTCGACGCTCGACGCTCGACGTTCACCATCGCGCCCGGTCCGCCGCAGGACCGACCCGGAGGGAGCCAACCATGACCCAGATGACCCACCGCATCGCCGCCGCCCGCGCCAGCCGCCGACGCCTCCTGCAGGGCGCGGCCGGGTTCGGCGCGGCCACCCTGGCCGGGGCCGCCTCGGCCGGGTTCACCCCCGCCTCCGCCGCCGACACCGTCCTCCGCTACTGGCTGCCTGGCGGCTCGCCCCTCTTCTGCGAGACCCACGACGCCATCCTGCAGGCCTTCGTCGCCACCCAGCAGGGCGTCAGCGCCGACCCGGCCCAGTGCGGCACGGCCGAGAGCGACGACTTCATCCAGGTGCTGCTCGGCGCGATCGCCGCCAACAACCCGCCCGACGTCACCATTCTCTGGGACACCCCGGTCTCCCTCGGGGTGCGCGGCGCGCTGGAGCCGCTGAACGAGCGCATGGCCGCCTCGAAATCCTCGCAGCTCGAGAATTGGCCGGCGGGGCTCCTCGCCTCCACCCAGTTCGGCGGCGAAACCTGGGGCCTCCCCGTCACCGCCGGCGTTTTCACCTTCTGGTACAACCCGCAGTTGCTCGACGAGAAGGGCATCCCCAGCGGCCGCGACCAGCTCCCAGCCACCTGGGACGAGTGGCGCAAGCTCTCCGCCGACTTCGTGGAGTGGGACGGCGACACGCTGGTCAAAGCCGGGTTCCTGCCCTTCGGCTTCGATTACGACCCATCCACCATGCCGATCTGGTCGGCCCTCAATGGCGGCCAGTTGTTCGACCCCGAGGCCGTCGCCTACACCATCGACAGCGACCAGAACGTCGAGATGATGGACTTCATGGTCGGCTGGCTCGACGAGCAGTACAAGGGCGACGTCGCCGCGGTGCAGGCGTCCGCCGGCTGGAACGGCTACGCCAACGGCGACGGCCTGCCGCCCGCCTTTCAGGACGGCCTGCAACTCGCCATGGAGAACGGCACCTGGCTGATGGGCGACTACATGGGCGAGGGCGAGCCGGCCTTCATCGAGTGGGAACTCGCGGCCTACCCCGGCGGCCCCAGCGGCAAGCCCGGCTTCGCCGGCACCTGGCCCAACTGGATGTCCCTCCCCAAGGGCTCGGCCAACCCCGACCTCGGCTTCGCCTTCATGGACTACATGGGCGGCGAGGGCGTCAACCAGTGGTTCGCCGCCGTGCCCGACGTGCCCACCAATCTCACCGTTCCCGCGGCGAACCCGCAGGTGCTGGTCGACTACCGCGGCGAGGAGTTCGCCACCCAGGCGATGGAGTTCATCCGCTCGCAGGCCAACATCTCGGCCCCGATGTGGAACTCCCCCGTCCAGAACTTCGCCGCCGACCAGTTGCGCCGCGCCCTCGAGCAGATGATGACCAAGGCCGCCTCCCCGAAGGACGCCCTGGCCGAGGCTCAGGCCGCCTGCCAGGCCGAACTCGAAAAGGTCCTCGCCGGCTGACGGCCCCGGGG
>JBJTKE010000297.1:0-2574 GCA_046096285.1 Chloroflexota bacterium | reverse complement strand
GTTCCAGGCGAGCGCGGGCGGCCAGTCGCTGCCGGAGTTCGGCCTCCCGCCCTCCAGCACCGGAAACTGGATCGTGCTGGTGCTCGACATCGCCAACACCGGCGCCGCGCCCGCCTCGGTGCCGATGGCAGGCTTCGCGCTCGGCACCACGGCGGGCGATGCCGCGCTCGACCCCTCCACCGATCTCGCCGCCATGATCGCCGGCGTCACCCCCCAGTGGACCGCCAGCGACGTCATCGCCCTCGAGCCCGGCGAGGCCACCCGCGCCCTGCTGCTCTTCCAGGTCGACCCCGCGGCCTCCGGCATGACCCTCACCGGCAACGGCGTCGACGTCCCCATTGGCGAGGCCCTCGCCTCCGGCGTCACCCTGAACATGCTGCCGGCGCCTGCGGCGCCGTAGCGGCCCCCAGTGGCGAACGACCGGGGCCGGCGGACGACAGCCGCCTGCCCCGGCTCCGTTCAGGACGCCGTTCGCACCGTCGCGTCCGGCCGCGTCCACAATTCTTCCTTCAGCGACAGCCCGAGCCCCGGTCCCGGTGGCGGCGCGATGCTCCCGTCCGCGATGTCCGGGAGCGCCGTCACCAGTTCGGTGTACCAGCCCGAATGGAAGGCCCGCACCGTCTCCTGGATCAGCGCATTCGGCAGGTTGATCGACAGGTGCGTCGAGGCGGTCAGCACCACCGGTCCGGTGCAGTCGTGCGGCGCCACCGGCAACTGGTGCGCTTCGGCCATCGTCGCGATCTTCTTCGCCTCCGACAGGCCCCCGCACCAGGACAGATCGAGCATCGCGATGCCCGCCGCCCCGGCCTGGAACGCCTCGCGGAACGACCAGCGGGTCGCCAGCGTCTCGCTGATCGTCACCGGCACGCGGGTCTCGCTGGCGAACCGCGCCAACGCGTCGAGGTTGTCCCCCTTCAGCGGATCCTCATACCAGCGGCAATCGAACGGGTCCAGCGCCTTCGCGATCCGCCGCGCCGCCGGAAGGTTCCACAGCGAGTGAAACTCCACCATGATCTCCATCCGGTTCCCCACCGCCCGCCGGATCTTGCGGAACGGCTCCAGCGCCTCGTCGAGGTCGGCGGCGGAGATGTCGTTGCCCCCGGTCGCCTCCGCGTACGGGTCGAACGGCCAGATCTTCATCCCGGTGATCCCCTGCGAGAGCAGGCTCTCGGCCAGTTCGTCGGCCCGGTGCAGGAACGCGTCGAGATCCTCGTACGGCCCGTCCGCCTGCTGCCCCAGCCCCCAGTTTCCGACCTCCTGCACCGGACGCGCCCGCACGTACCGATACCCGGCGCAGGTGTTGTAGATGCGGATCCGGTCCCGGCTCGCCCCTCCCAGCAACTGGTAGACAGGCTGATTCGTCACCTTCCCGAACAGATCCCAGAGCGCGATGTCGAACGCCGAATTGCCCCGCATTTCCACGCCGCTGGACCGGTAGCCCACGTAGCCGTAGAGCGCGCGGGCATGACGGTCGATCCGCAGCGCATCCTGGCCCACCATGGCGGGCGCCAGCGTCTCGTGGACGTAGGCCTCCACCGCCGCCGCCCCGAAGAACGTCTCCCCAAGCCCGGAGATGCCCGCATCCGTATCCACGCACAGCCACAGGAGATTCGGAAACTCCCCCAGCCGAAGCGTCCTGATTCCCGTGATCCGCATGACCGGTCTCCTCGCGCTCCGCGGGCTCGCGCCCGGGAAATGCATCGCCGCTACATGCGCTATTTTGCCGACGGTCGTACCATCACGCTGGGCCGGCTGCGGCGCCGGCGTCGCGAAGTGGTGGCTAACCATGATTCCCGCCATGTTCGACTATCACGCCCCGGCGGACGTGGGCCAGGCGGCGGCACTGCTGCGCCAGTATGACGGCGAGGCCAAACTCCTCGCCGGGGGCCAGAGCCTGATCCCGATGATGCGGTTCCGGCTGGCCCAGCCCGAGCACCTCATCGACATCAGCAAACTCCCGGGGCTCGCCTACATCGAGGAGCGCGACGGCCATCTCGCCATCGGCGCGATGACCACCGAAACCGCCCTCGAGCACAGAGCCGTCGTCCGCAGGAAGTACGAGGCGCTGGCCGACGCCACCGCCGTCATCGCCGATCCGCTGGTGCGCAACCTCGCCACCGTCGGCGGCAACATCGCCCACGCCGACCCGGCCAACGACCACCCGGCGGTCATGCTCGCCCTCCGTGCCGAAGTCGTCGCCACCGGCCCGGATGGCCACCGCGTGATTCCCGTCGATGACTTCTTCCTCGACACCTTCGTCACCGCGCTCGAGCCAGATGAGATCCTCACCGAAATCCGGATCCCGGCGGCGAAGCGGGGCAGCGGCAGCGCCTACATGAAACTGGAGCGCAAGGTCGGCGACTACGCCATCGGGGCGGTGGCCGCCAACCTCCTCATCAAGGATGGGACCATCACCGAGGCCGGCGTGGCGATGACCAACGTCGCCCCCTACCCGGTCCGCGCGCGGGAGACCGAGGCCGCCCTCGCCGGGCAGGGAGACTGACCAATGGCTGTCGAAGCGCCGAAGATCCAGGGATACGGTTCCAGCCCGAAGCGCAAGGAGGACCCCCGCTT
>JBJTKE010000296.1:0-2158 GCA_046096285.1 Chloroflexota bacterium | reverse complement strand
CGCCCTCGAGCAGTATCCCGGCCGCGCCGTCGTCAACTCCGTCAACATGGAGAATGGCCGCGCCCGCATCGAGGCCGTGATGCCCTCCGTCGTCGCCCACGGCGCAACCGTCGTCGCCATGACCATCGACGAGGACGGCATGGCCAAGACCGCCGCCCGCAAACTGGAGGTCGCCCGCAAGATCCACGCGATCGTCACCGGCGACTACGGCCTCGACCCGGAATCCCTCATCTTCGACCCGCTGACCTTCCCGCTCTCCACCGGCGAGGAGGAGTTTGTCCGCTCCGCCGTCGAGACCATCGAGGGCATCCGGCTCATCGAGCGCGATATGCCCGGCGTGCTGACCATCCTCGGCATCTCCAACGTCTCGTTCGGCCTGAACCCGGTGGCCCGCAAGATCGTCAACGCCGTCTTTCTCCACCAGGCCGTCGAGGCCGGGCTCGACCTCGCCATCGTGCACCCCTCCCATGTCGTGGCCTATGCCGAGATTCCGGCCGACGAACGCGAACTCGCGGAGGACCTCGTCCTCGCCCGCCGGCCCGACGCCCTCCAGCGCCTCATCGAGCGCTTCGAGGGCCGGGTCGAGGACGCCTCAGCCGGCGGCCCCGACCCGATGGCCGACCTCGACGTCTTCCAGCGGCTTCACTACCGCATCCTCCACCGCAAGAAGGAGGGCATTGAGGCCGACATCGACCTCGCTGTCTCTCACCGCGACCCGGTCGACGTCCTCAACAACACCCTGCTGCCCGCGATGAAGGAGGTCGGCGACCGCTTCGGCGCGGGCGAGTTGATCCTGCCGTTCGTGCTCCAGTCCGCCGAAGCGATGAAGCGGGCGGTCTCCCAGCTCGAGCGCTACCTCGAACGCCAGGAGGGCGTCACCAAGGGCACCGTCGTCCTCGCCACCGTCTTCGGCGATGTCCACGACATCGGCAAGAACCTGGTGAACACCATCCTCACCAACAACGGCTACACCGTCCACGACCTCGGCAAGCAGGTGCCGGTCAACCGCATCATCGAGAAGGCCGTCGAGACCAACGCCACCGCCATCGGCCTGTCCGCCCTGCTGGTCAGCACCTCCAGGCAGATGCCGCTCGCGGTGCAGGAACTGCACCGGGCCGGGCTTGCCTTTCCCGTCATCATCGGCGGCGCGGCCATCAACCGCGCCTACGCCCACCGCACCCTCTTCGTCGAGGAAACGGTGCCCTACGAGCCCGGCGTGTTCTACGCCAAGGACGCCTGCGAGGGCCTTGCCCTGAGGGACCAGTTGACCGATCCGGCCCGGCGTCCCGCGCTCGTTGAATCAACCATCCAGCAGGCGCAGGCCACCCTCGGCCGGCCCGGACGCGAGGCCTTTTCCGTTCCCGCCTCCGCCGCGGACACCGTCCGCAGCGCCACCCCGCCTGCCGAACCGCCGGACCCGCCGTTCTGGGGCGTCCGCGAACTCGCGGACATCGATCTGCGCGAGATTTGGCCCTGCCTCGATCTCAAGACGCTCTTCCGCCTGCACAGGGGCGGCAAGGGCCTCAAGGACGAGGCGTGGGAGGAAATGCAGGCCAGCGAGTTCCTGCCCCGCCTCGCCCGCATGCAGGCCGAGGCCATCGCCGAGGGCTGGCTTCGCCCGCGCGCCCGCTATGGCTACTTTCCGGCCAACGCCGACGGCAACGACCTCGTCGTCTTCGATCCCGCCGCACCGGCCCGGGAGATCGCCCGCTTTCCATTTCCCCGCCAGCCCCGCCGCGACCGCCTCTGCCTCGCGGACTACTACCTGCCGCTCGACGCCGGCAGGCGCGATGTCGCCGCCTTCCAGATCGTCACGATGGGGGAGGAGGCCACCCGCCGCACCGAGCGCCTGCAGGCCGCCGGCGAATATGCCGAGGCATTCTTTTCCCACGGGCTCGGGGTGCAGGGGGCGGAAGGCCTTGCCGAGTACGTCCACCAGTTCATCCGGCGCGAACTGGGCATGGGAGAGGAGCAGGGCAAGCGCTACTCGTGGGGCTATCCGAGTTGCCCCGACCTTCGCCAGCACCTGCTCGTGGATCGCCTGCTCGACGCCGGAAGCATCGGCATCGCCGTCACCGAGGGTTTCCAGTTCGACCCCGAGCAGACCACCGCCGCCCTCGTCGAAGAGGGTGCGGTGGGCGTAGGCGCGGTTGATGGC
>JBJTKE010000295.1:0-2924 GCA_046096285.1 Chloroflexota bacterium | reverse complement strand
ATGGCCCGCCCCAGCCCCCGGCTGCCGCCGCCGATCACGAACGTCCGGTTCTTCAATCCGAGATACATGGGTTCCTCCTGCGTGGGGCTTGTGGGCTGATGGGCTGATGGGCTTGTGGGCTTGTGGGCTTGTGGCTTGTGGCTTGTGGCTTGTGGCTTGTGGGCCTATGGGCCTATGGGCCTATGGGCCTATGGGCTTATGGGCTTGTGGGCCTATGGGCTTGTGGGCTAATCGGTTTGGGGGGCGCGGCGCAGATCGCACCGCCGGTTCCCCGTGACCTCACCAACCTCCATGCCCCCAAGCCCGCAAGGCCCGACGCCCACAAGCTACAAGCCACAAGCTACAAGCCACAAGCCACAAGCCACAAGCCACAAGCCCACAAGCCTGCTAGCCGCGAATCCGCGCGACGCGCTTTTCGAAGGCGTCGATTTCCTGCGCGCCGGAGAGCGCGCCGAGTTCGAGATCGTATTCCCGGGTCTGGCCCGGCTCCAGCACGATCAACTGGCCGGCCGCCTTGTCCGCGAGGCGGCCGCGGGTGCTGTTGGTGCTCGGCTCGATGCCGCACGCGTAGGTGCCCTGCCCGAGCATCCGCCAGATGAAGTGGCGCGGCAACTGCGTCTGGTTGAACACCTCGTAGGCCCCGATGCCGCGCGCCCGGTTGACGATCGCCACCGGCACGCTGCCGTCCTTCTCCCCGTGGACGTCGTGCTCCGTCACCTGCTCCACGTAGCCTTTCGTGGGCCCGTGGAACCGGGTGTAGCCGGCGGTGTCGTGGTCGCCGCGGGCGACGGGGTTGCTCACCGGGGCGAGCAGGTCCGCGCCATCGTCCAGCACCGGCCAGCCGACGTTCACGTGGTAGAGGTACATGTGCGGGGTCGGCGCGTTGCCGATGTTCTCGACCTCGTCGTGAATCTTCAGCCGGGACTCCCCGACCTTCGCCTCGACCCGCCGGCGCAGCACGAACTGCTCGCCGAAGACCCGCGCCTGGGTGATCTCGCCGGTCGCCCAGAGAGTGCATTCGTTGCCGTCCCACCGCTCGCCGTAGCCGGTGAGGCGGGCGGGCAGGTAGGAGATGCGGCCGTGCAGCCCGAACTCCTGGCTCTTGAAAGGGGGGTAGCCGAAGTGGGTCTGGTCGTCCTCGGCCATGAACATGGTGTGCTCGAGGCCGCAGGTGGTGAGCAGGCCGCCGCCGAAGCCGCGCAGCCAGCCGAGCCCCTCCGGCTCGAAGCTCCAGGGGCCGGGGAAGCCCGCGTTGGATTGCCAGCCGAGCGCCATCCCGTTCAGCTCGCAGCGGCCGACGTCCATCGCGCGGTCCACCAGGATGTCGAACGAGAACCCCGTGCCGGTGCGGAACTCCAGCACCCGCGTGTCCCGCTCCAGCCCATCCTCGATGGTCACCAGCCGGACGCCCGCCACCTGCGGCAGCCGCCCCACCCGGTGCAGCAGATCGGACTTCGAAAACTCGTCTCCCCAGAGGTGCGTCACTGTGGGCTCCTTTCGTGGCTTATCGGCTTGTGGCTTATCGGCTTGTGGCTTATCGGCTTGTGGCTTGTGGCTTGTGGCTTGTGGGCCTACGGGCTTGTGGGTCGTGGCTGGTCGGCTTCCGCGGGTTGAGGCCCTGCGCACCGCTGAATCACCCCAACCTCCACACGCCACAAGCCACAAGCCCACAAGCCGCTATCCCTCGTATTCCCCCAGCAGCCGCTCCAGTTGCGCCAGGCTGAAGGCGTCGGGTTTGGCGGCGGGCTGGCGGACGGTGGCGTGGGCGAGCGCGCCGCGGCGCTTCAGGATCTCCTTGCGGAGGGCCACCCCGGCCCCGGGCTGGGCCTCGAAGACCATCAGCGGCAGGGCGCGCTCGAAGGCGGCGCGGGCGGCCTCGCGGTCGCCGCGCTGGTGGGCGGCAACGATGGCGGCCAGCGCCTCCGGGATGGCGAAGCCGGTCATGGTGCCCGCCGAGCCGGCGTCCAGCTCGGCCAGCAGGGAGACGCCGCCCAGCCCGCCGAGAATCTGGTAGGCGTCGGTCGCGGCCAGCAGTTGCGCGGTCTTGGCGCCGGTCGGTGGGTCCTCCAGCTTCACCACCGAGCCGGGCGGCAGGTCCGGGGCCAGCTTCGCCAGGAAGTCCACCGGCATCTTCACGCCGCTGGAGGTCGGGTGATCCTGGACGACGAAGACCGCGCCGAGGCCGTCGGCCACCCGGCGGAAGTGGTCGTGCAGGGCGGGATTGGCGGTCGTGCCCGGCGGCGGGGAGACCATCACCGCGTCCGCGCCGAGTTCGACCGCCCGCAGCGACCGCGCGCGGGTGACCACGGTCGAGCCGTGGGTCGTGCCGACGGTGATCTGCAATCTGCCGTTGGACGCCTCGACCACCCCGGCGATCACCCGGTCGCGCTCGGCGTCGGAGAGCTTGTCCTGCTCCCCGAGCACGCCGAGGATCAACATCCCGTCGCAGCCGGTGCGAACGCAATACTCGACGAGCGTCGTCAGGCTCGCCACGTCCAGCGATTCATCGGGCAGGAACGGGGTCGCGGTGACGTTGTGGACCCCGGGAATCAACGGCATGGGCAGCCCTCCGCGCGGCATCGTCGTCGTGGGGGGCATCATACGGGAGATGGCAGGCCCGGGGCGCGGCCTTCGCGCCCGGCGCGCCGCGCGCGCCGCCTCCGGGCGGGGGAAAGCCGGCCGCAGCGGGGGGGGCGCGGCGGCCGCCTCGCCACACGGGCCAGCCGGGCCGCCAGCCCCGCCGCCGGCGCATCGCCGGCGGCAGGGTCAGGTGGGCAGACCCGGTGGCTAGAACACGCAGGTCGGCTTGTCCGTGTAGACCGATCCGTCGAAGGTTGCGCACTGGTACGGCGACGTGTTGCCGTACACGTTGGTGGTGGAGGACCCGGTCACCGTGTTCGGGCCTGGGCCTTGGGTGTCGACGC
>JBJTKE010000294.1:0-2286 GCA_046096285.1 Chloroflexota bacterium | reverse complement strand
CGGCGTACCAGGCGGCGACCTGGGCGGGGGGCATGGCGTTGAGTTGGACCCAGCCGTCGTAGGCCTCGAGGATTTCGGGGACCATGCGGAGGGGTGGGTCCTCGAGGAGAATGCGGCGGGCGCGGCCGGGGTTGTCGGCGGCCCAGGTCATGGTGATGAGTGCGCCGAGGGAGTGGCCGAGGATGTTGAGGTGGGCGTCGGGGATGCCGAGGTTGGCGATGATGGCGTCGAGGTCGGCGGCGTAGTCGGGGAGGAGGTAGCCGGTGTCGGGTTTGGCGGATGCGCCGTGGCCGCGGTGGTCGAGGACGTAGAGGTGGTGGCGCTCGGCGAGGGCGGGGGCGACGTTGTCCCAGGTTTGGGCGCAACTGCCGATGCCGTGGAGGACGAGGAGGGGGGGATTGCCGGGGCTGGGCCACTCGGTGACGGCGATGTCGATGCCGGGGGAAGCGGGAACGTGGCGGGTTGGCATGAGCGAGAACTCCCTTCACGACAGGCGGCATCGTAACGCGGGCGGAGGGCGAGGTGAAAGGGGCCCTGTCGAGCAACGTGCTATCATGCTGTATCCCGCAACGACAAGGCAAGATGGTGCGAGTCCGCGACGCGCCGAGGGCTGGTTTACCGTCCGGGGAGCGAGCGACGTGGAGAATCACGAGCGCATGCCGCGGGTGCGCAAGGGCATGGCCACGCAGCGCGAGACGGAACGATCCGTCGACAGGGATGCGGGAAAGGACGCCGAGGCGATCGCGGCGGCGATCCAGGAGCACCTGGTGCGGCCGCAGGAAGCGCTGCGGGGCTGGCGCTCGGAGCCGGTACGCCTGGTGGAGTCCCGGCATCGGACCACATCGCGCGCGGCGTTCACGTTTGTCGCGCCATTGGTGAACGAGGCGACCGGGGAGCGACAGGACCGGACAGTCGTCGCGGTGTCCTACGGCGGGAACCGGACACGCCGGGCCTGGGAGCGTCTGAAGCGGCCATCAGGGATGGCGGGGGGCATGGCGGTTGCGCCGCCGCTGTTGCGGGCGGGGTACGATCCCGGGCTCGATCTGCTGTTGCAGAGCTTCCCGTTCGACAACCGGCTGCCCGCGCTGCAGGTGCTGCTGGCGGGACCGAACGCGGCGGTGCTGGAGGCGCTGGGCGCGCCAGCACAGGCGGCGTGGAGCGTGGAGGTCGTTCGCTATCACCCGGACATGCGGGCGATGCTTGCGGTTTCGGCCGGAGATCGCCGGGGGTTCGTGAAGCTGTACCGGGACGAGGAGAAGGGCGCGGAGGCGACCGCCGTGCACGCGGCGATCCGGGCCGGGATGGCACGCCATTCCGGGGTGGAGATCCCGGAGGTGCTGGGATGGCTGCCCGAATTGCGGGCGCAGGTGCTGGCGCCGGCGGTGGGCGAGGAGTTGCAGACGGCGCTGGCGCTGGCCGGCGGCGGGGCGCCGGAGATCGCAGGCCGGGCGGCGCGGGCCATCGCGGGCTTCCATCAGTTGCCGCTCGACCCGGCATGGAGCCGGCCGCCGGATCAGGAGTCGTTGCGGGTGGACAGGCTGGCCGCGGACCTGATGGAGCGGTTTCCGGCGCTGTCGGAGCGGGTGGTCCGGGTGTCGACGGCGCTCGACGAGGCGCTTCCGCTGGGGCCGGTTGGCACATCGCATGGAGACCTGAAGCCGGAGCATGTGCTGGTCGCGGGTGAGCGGGTTGCGCTGATCGATTTCGACCGGGTTGCGGTTGGGGATCCGCTGCAGGATGTGGCGAACCTGGCGCACCAGTTGGCCCGGCGCCTGGGCCGGGAGGCGGGCGGGGGAACGCCCTATCCGGCGGCAGTGGGGGCGTTGCTCGATGCGTATGCGGCGGCGATGCCGGAGGAGTGGGCGCGCCACCTGCCGGCGCGGCTGGCGCGCGCGGCGTTCGGGAAAGCCGCCGTGGCGATCCGCGGTGGAGACGCAACCGAGGGCTGGGCGGAAGCCGGGCTGCGGGAGGCCGAGGATGCACTGGCAGGGCGGCTGTGGAGCGCGGAGCCGGGCGCCGTGGCGGAGCCTGCCATGATTGAGGACAGCACGCGTGCCGCGCGGGTGGCGCGGGGCCGGAGCCGGGGTCGGGGACGGGCGGCACGGTAACCGGGAAGCCGGCGCCAATGGCGGAGCCGGACGATGGCCTCGACCGGCGAGGGCAGGTGAATGGCTCGTGGGGACTCCGTGCGGGAGCCCCCTCTCCAGGATCTCCCCTGCTGCGGCGGGAGCGGGGGATTTGCGTCGGGATCGGGGTGAACGGCGGTGGTTGCGGGCATCTGCCCCC
>JBJTKE010000293.1:0-3481 GCA_046096285.1 Chloroflexota bacterium | reverse complement strand
CGAGATGGCGAACCGGGGCGTGTGGTCCGATCTGGCGGCGTTGCTGGCGGCGGCCGACGGCATCCTTCGCATCCACGATGAGGATGTGGACCTGCTGGATGAGGCGGCCCTGCGCGGCGGGTTGATCGACGGCCTGATCTGGAACGCGGTCTTTGCCGACGACCCGGTGCGCTCGGCGGCGCGGTGGGTGATCCGGCGGGCGGCGGTCGCGGCCGGGGCCTACCCGGCCAGCATCCACGCGGTCTACACCGCCGCCGGCCGGGGCGACTATGCCCACGCCACCGCGCCGGCGATGAACATCCGCGGGCTCTCCTACGACACGATGCGGGCCGCCTTCCGCGCGGCGAAGGCGAACGACGTCGGCATCATGCTGTTCGAACTGGCCCGCTCCGAGATGGGCTACACCGAGCAGCGGCCCGGCGAGTACGCCAGCAACGCCCTCGCCGCCGCCATCCGCGAGGGCCATCGCGGCCCGGTGTTCATCCAGGGCGACCACTACCAGATCGGCGCGAAGAAATACGCCACGGACCCGGCCGCCGAACTCCAGGCGGTGCGCGACATCACCGTCGATGCCGTCGCCGCCGGGTACTACAACATCGACATCGACGCCAGCACCATCGTGGACCTGTCGCTGCCGACGCTGCGCGAGCAGCAGACGCTCAACGCCCGCCATACCGCCGAACTGACCCGGTTCATCCGCGAGATCGAACCGGCGGGGGTCACCGTCTCGGTCGGCGGCGAGATCGGCGAGGTTGGCCTGCGCAACTCGACCGTGGAGGACCTGCACGCCTTCATGGAGCAGTACCAGGCGAACCTGGCCGGGCACGCCGCGGAGGTGGGCCGGCCGCTGGCGGGGATCTCCAAGATCAGCGTGCAGACCGGCACCAGCCACGGCGGCATCGTGCTGCCGGACGGCAGCATCCAGCAGGTGGCGGTCGATTTCCAGACCCTCGACGACCTCTCGGCCGCCGCCCGCGGCTATGGCATGGGCGGGGCCGTGCAGCACGGCGCGTCCACCCTGCCGCTGGAGTACTTCGACCGGTTCGCGGAGGCGAGCGCCATCGAGGTGCACCTGGCCTCGGCCTTCCAGAACATCCTGTTCGACAGCGCCAACCTGCCCGCCGCGCTGCGCGACCGCGCCTACGCCCATCTCGACGCGAAGCACGGCGGGGAGCGCAAGCCCGGCCAGAGCGACAAGCAGTTCTACTACGCCACCCGCAAGCACCTGTGGGGCGCCTTCAAGCACGACCTCTGGAGCATGGCCGCCGAGACCCGCGCCGCCATCGCCGGGGAACTGGAGATCCGCATGGCGCTGATGATGCAGCGGCTGGGGGTGGCGAACACCACCGCGCTGGTCAACCGGCTGACCCCGCTGGCCGACGTGCGCGTGCCCGCCCCGGAGCCGCTGCGGCGGGCGCTGCGCGGCGAGAGGATCGAGGGCGCCGGCGGCAAGGAGCAGTACGAGCTCCACGACGAGGGTGAGTAGCGGCCCCATGCGGCTTCGTGCGCCGGGCGCGGTCCTGCTGGTCAGCTGTTACGAACTGGGGTGCCAGCCGGCAAGCCTGGCCGGGCCGCTGGCTGTGCTGCGCCGGGCCGGGTTCGCCCCGGCCGCGATCGACGCCGCGGTCGAGACCCTCGACGACGGCGCGCTGCGCGCCGCCCGGTTGGTCGCCATCGCCGTTCCGATGCACACCGCGCTGCGGCTTGGCGTGGCCGCCGCCCGGCGGGTCCGGGCGGCCAACCCGGACGCCCACATCTGCTTCTACGGCCTGTACGCCACGCTGAACGCGGGCTACCTGCTCGAGGCGGACGGCCCGGGCGATAGCGTGGTCTCCGGCGAGTATGAGGCCGCGCTGCTCGCGCTGGCCGAGGCCCTGGACCGGGGCGAGGACCCGGCGACGGTTCCCGTGCCGGGCATCGGCACCGCGGCGCGGCCTGCCGCGCCGGTGCTGGATCCGCTGCCGGACGCCCTGCGCCGCCTGCCGCCGGACCGCGCCGGGCTGCCCGGCCTGCGCTCCTATGCCGGGCTGGAGTGGCCGAAGGGGACGATCGTCCCGGCGGGCGCGATCGAGGCCACGCGGGGCTGCCATCACGAGTGCCGGCACTGCCCGATTCCCCCAATCTACGGGGGGAAGTTCCTCGTCGTGCCGCGGGAGACCGTGCTGGCGGATGCCCGCGCGCAGGTCGCCGCCGGGGCGCGCCATCTCTCCTTCTCCGACCCGGACTTCTTCAATGGCCCGGGCCACGGCCTGCGGATCATGCGGAACCTGAAGCAGGAGTTCCCCTTCCTCACCTTCGACGCCACCATCAAGGTCGAGCACCTGCGGCAACACCGCAAGCGGCTGCCGGAACTGGCGGCGAACGGGTGCATCTTCGTCGTCACCGCCGTGGAGTCGCTGGCCCCGGAACCGCTGCGCCGGATGGCCAAGGGGCATGACCGGGCGATGGTGGACGAGGCGCTCGCCCTGCTGGACGAGGTCGGCGTGGCGATGCGCCCGTCCCTGCTGCCGTTCAGCCCGTGGGAGACGCTGGAGGGCTACCGCGACCTGCTGCGGTGGACGGCGGAGAACGGCCTCAGCGGGAATATCGACCCGGTGATGTTCTCGATCCGGCTGCTGATCCCGCCCGGCTCGCTGGTGCTGGACGACCCGGACCGCGCGGCCTGGCTGGGTGACCTCGACGCCGCCAACTTCACCTGGCGCTGGACCCACCCCGACCCGCGCATGGACGCGCTGCAACGGGAGGTGGCGCAGATCGCGACCACCGCTGACGGGCGCGGCGATCCGGCGGAGACGGCCTTCGCGGACATCTGGCGGGCGGCCTGGGAGATCGCCGGGGAGGAAGCGCCGGCCATCCCCGCGCCGGTGAAGCGGCGGCCGGTCGCGCCAGCGCTCACCGAGACCTGGTTCTGCTGAGCGGAGCCAACCCCGGGGCAGTTGGCCCCGGTTCGCTGAGAAACCCGTCGCGCGACGGCGCGGGCCGGGCCTTGCGCCGCCCCGCGATGTGCCGGATGCGATCGCTGCTGCCCGCGCCGCCGCCGGGACAGCCTGGCACGGCTTGACACCGCGAGTCAGGATGCCTAGACTCCGTGCAGGAAATAAGAACAAATGTTCCTATTTGGCGCACGGGAGGACATCCGGCCATGAGCAATGCCGACCCCACCGGACGCGGGAACGGTCCCGCCCCCGATCTGTTCGATGCGCGTCGCGCCGCCCCTCAGGGCGACCTGGCTCGCCCGGCGAGCGCCGCCGTGGTGGTGCCCGGCGGCGAGAACGACCGCGACGGCCGCGGTCGCCGCATGTTGCGCTGGGAGTGCCGGTGCAATCGCCGCCCGGTGCTGCTGGCGACGATCGAGTCGTCCGGCCGGGTCAACGTGAAACTGCGGGACCGCTATCTCCGCATCACCGGCGGGCGGATCGAGGCCACCTGTCCCCGGTGCGGGGTGCAGCATGCGCTTGCCGCGGGGGATCTTGCCCGGCGG
>JBJTKE010000292.1:0-6643 GCA_046096285.1 Chloroflexota bacterium | reverse complement strand
TCAGCCTCGGCCCGCCGCCAGGACTCTCAAGGGGTTCCAGAACAACAGGATCCAGCGCATCACCCTCGGCGTCGAGGGCTGAGCGACGGCCGCAGGTCGGGTTCTCTCGCCGCGCGGGCTGGGTTGGCTGCGCCCCGGCGCGGCCCCGGAACGCCCCGCCTCTGCGACAATGCCCCGAGCGTCGCATCCCCGCCGGCCGGCCAGGCCGGGATGCCGCGGGCGACCGCCCGCCACCGCCGGCCGACCCGAAAGGACCGCACCCGACCATGTCCTCCTGGCTGAACGACCTGACCGGAGCCTCCAGGCCGATCATCGGCATGGCCCATCTCCCGGCCCTCCCCGGCACGCCCCTCTACGACGCCGGCGCCGGCATGAAGGCCGTCCGGGAATGGGTCCGGCGTGATCTCGACGCCCTGCAGTCCGGCGGCATCGATGCCGTCATGTTCTGCAACGAGAACGACCGCCCCTACCGGCTCGACGCCGATCTCGCCACCGTCGCCGCCATGGGCGACGTCATCGCCTCTCTTCGCGGCGAGTTGAGCGTTCCCTTCGGCGTCAACGTGCTCTGGGACCCGAAGGCCACCATCGCCGTCGCCGCCGCCACCGGCGCGACCTTCTGCCGCGAGATCTTCACCGGCGCCTTCGCCGGCGATTTCGGCCTCTGGGTCCGCTCCGCCGGCGACGCCTTCCGCTACCGCCGCGAGGTCGGCGCGGAGAACGTCCGCCTCATCTTCAACATCAACGCCGAGTTCGCGGCCCCGATCGCGCCGCGCCCCCTCGGCGACACCGCCCGCTCCGTCCTCTTTTCCTCGTCGCCCGACGCCATCTGCGTCTCCGGTCCGATCACCAGCCAGCCGACCGACGCCTCCGGCCTTGCCGAGGTCGCCGGGGTCGTCAAGGGCGCGGTCCCCGTCCTCGTCAACACCGGCTTCAAGGCCGCCAACGCCGCCGAACTCCTCCAGTTCGCCGACGGCGCGATCGTGGGCTCCAGCCTCAAGGTCGATGGCGTCACCTGGAACCCGGTGGACCGCGACCGCGTCCGCCAGTTGATGGCCGCCGTCGCCGCCGTTTCCTGAACGTACGCCTGTCCCGGCCAGCCCCCGCCGCTTCGCCGGGGCAAACCGCCGGAAACTGTGGCGCAGGAACTTGACGGGAGCGATGCTGCCGCATCACAGTACCCGGAACGTTCCCGCGCCGATGGTCGACGAGGACCAGGACAGGTCCGCGACCCCCTGATGCGTTTCGATGGAACGCTTGCTGGGCAGGAGGCTCCTGCCGTTTCGTCACGTCTCGAGGAGGTTCCCCGTGAGCCGCGATTCCGTTTCCCGCATCCTCGGCGGCAATCTCTCCCGCCGCTCCGTGCTCAAGCGCGCCGCCGCGGCGGGCCTTGCCGCGCCGCTCGCCGGCGCCATGCTCCAGGGCGGCGTCCGCGTCGCCGGCGCCCAGGAGGCCATCGACGCCATCAACTACGAGGCCATCGGGCTGCGCACCGATCTCAAGGGGCAGACGCTCTCGGTCATCCTCGGCGCGGACGGCCCCGCCACCGCCTGGGAGGAGAAGCTCGTCGGCAAGTTCAGCGAACTCACCGGCATCGAGACCAAGGTCGTCCGCGGTCCCGAATCCGCCACCGAGCGCCTCGCCCAGTACCAGCAGCTTCTCGGCGCCCAGGCCAGCGACGTCGACGCCATGATGATCGACGTCATCTGGCCCGGCATCCTCGCCCCGCACGCCATCGACCTCAAGCCCGCGATGGAGCAGAACGGCGCCTACTTCGAGCGCATCGTCGCCAACAACACCGTCAACGGCATCCTCGTCGGCATCCCGTGGTACACCGACGCCGGCCTGCTCTACTGGCGCGCCGACCTCGTCGAGAAGTACGGCCTCGGCCAGCCCGCCACCTGGTCCGACCTCGAAGCCGCCGCCAAGACCATCCAGGATGGCGAGCGCGCCGCCAACCCCGACTTCCAGGGCTTCGTCTGGCAGGGCGCGGCCTACGAGGGCCTCACCTGCGACGCCCTCGAGTGGCAGGTCTCCAACGGCGGCGGCTCCATCATCGAGCCGGATGGCACGGTCTCGGTCAACAACCCGCAGGCCATCGCCGCCTTCGAGCGCGCCAAGGGCTGGATCGGCAGCATCTCCCCCGATGGCGTGACCACCTACAAGGAGGAGGACGCCCGCGGCGTCTGGCAGGCCGGCAACGCCGCCTTCATGCGCAACTGGCCGTACGCATGGGCCCTCGCCCAGGCCGACGACTCCGTCATCAAGGACAAGGTCGGCGTCGGTCTGCTGCCCAAGGGCGATGGCGAAAACGCCCAGAACGCCGCCACCCTCGGCGGCTGGCAGATGATGGCCTCCAAGTATTCCAAGTCCCCGGATGCGGCCGTCGAGTTCTGCCGCTTCATGACCAGCTTCGAGGTCCAGAAGGCCCACGCCATCGACTGGAGCCGCCTCCCGACCATTGTCGAACTCTACGACGATGCCGCCGTCCTCGAGGCCCAGCCCTTCTTCGGCAGCCTCAAGGACGTCTTCCTCGGTGGCGCCGTTCCCCGGCCGTCCACCGTTTCCGCCGACCTCTACAACGATGTCTCCACCGCCTACTTCACCGCGGTGAACGAGATCCTCACCGGCCAGGCCGTCGCCGCCGACCGCGTCGCCGCCCTCGCCACCGAGCTCGAAGGGATCATGGCCGAACTGTAGGCCGCAAGCGCCGAACCGGCGGAACACGGATAATCGACGGGCGGGGGCACTGCCTCCGCCCGTCCCCGTCTCCGCCGCCGGGAGTACCTCCATGAGCGCCATCGGTGAGGCCGTGCCGGCCGTGCCGCCTCCGGCCCGCAAGTCCCGCGGGAACGCCCCCACCACGAAGGTGGGCCGCAACCAGGAGAAACTCGCCTGGCTGATGCTCGCGCCGTCCCTCCTCGTGGTGATCGTCGTCGCCCTCTATCCCCTCCTCGAGACCTTCCGGCTCAGCCTCACCAACACGCGGCTCGCCAGCGCCCGCGAGCCCCGCTACGTCGGCCTTGCCAACTACCAGAACACGCTCGACAACCCCCTGTGGTGGTCCTAGTTCTGGCACACCGTCAACTTCACCGTCTGGTCGGTCGCCCTCGCACCCAACCTCGGCATGGTCCTCGCCCTCGTCAACCCCAGCCACGTCCGCGGCCGCGGCATCGTCCGCGCCGCCATCCTCGTGCCGTGGGCCATTCCCACCGTCGTCTCCGCCACCATGTGGCAGTGGATGTACCACGATGTCTTCGGGGTGGTGAACGACCTGCTGGTCAACAAGTTGCACCTGCTCGACAGCAAGGTCGCCTGGATCGCCAATCCCGCCACCTCCCTGCCCGCCATCATCGCCGTCGACGTCTGGAAAACCACCCCCTTCATGGCCCTCCTCCTTCTCGCCGGCCTCCAGGTCATCCCCGGCGACGTCTACGAGGCCGCCAGCATCGACGGGGCAAATCGCTGGCAGGCCTTCTGGCAGATCACCCTGCCGCTCGTCGCCCCGGCCCTCCTCGTGGCCCTCATCTTCCGCACCCTCGACGCCTTCCGCGTCTTCGACGTCATCTTCGTCATGAAGGGCTACGCCACCGATACCATGTCCGTCGCCGTGCTCGCCCGCCAGACCCTCATCGACAAGGCCCGCCTTGGCGAGGGATCCGCCATCGCCGCGCTCATCTTCGTCTGCATCACAATTCTGGTCGTCATCTACACCCGGCTCGTGAAGGTGGAGGAGCGCTAGTCATGGCCAGCCAGTCCATCGCCCCCGAGGCCAGCGCCGCGGAATTCGCCTCCATCACCGTTCCCCCCCGCCGCGCCGACGTTTTTGGCATGATCGGCAAGGTGCTCTTCTACCTGCTCATCGCCTGCATCCTGATCTACACCCTCTTCCCCTTCTACTGGGCCATCGTCTCCTCGCTCAAGCCCAACAACGAGATCTTCAACACCCCCGCCACCTACTGGCCAAGGAAACTCGACTTCAGCCATTACCAGTTCGTCCTCCAGAACGGCGAGTTTCTCCGCGCCCTCTGGAACTCCGTCGTGGTCTCCCTCGGCACCACCGTGCTCGCCCTCGTCTTCGGCGCATCCGGCGCCTACGCCCTTGGCCGCCTCAAGTTCCGCGGCCGCACCGTCGCCCTCTACGGCATCCTCGCCATGACCATGTTCCCCGCCGTCGCCATCCTCGGCTCGCTCTTCCTGATGATCCGCGGCGACTGGTTCCTCCACACCCCCAACCTCTTCAACACCAAGACCGCGCTCGTCATCACCTACCTCACCTTCACCCTGCCCTTCACCGTCTGGGTGCTCACCAACTTCTTCAAGGCCATGCCCGGCGAACTCGAGGAGGCCGCCCTCGTCGACGGCGCGACCAACTTCCGCGCCTTCTGGGAAATCCTTCTCCCGCTCGCCATGCCCGGCCTCGTAACCACCGGCCTGCTGGCCTTCATCGGCGCCTGGAACGAATACCTGTTCGCCCTCACCTTCACCTCCGACTACAAGGCCAAGACCGTGCAGGTGGCCATCGCCCAGTTTTCCGGCAACACCCAGTACGAACTTCCCTTCGCCAACCGCATGGCCGCCGCTGTGATCGTCACCATCCCCCTCATCGCCCTCGTGCTCATCTTCCAGCGGAAGATCCTCGCCGGTCTCACCAGCGGCGCGGTCAAGGGCTGACCCTGCGCCGCCGCCGGGCGGCTTCCCGCCGCCGCCCGGTGACCGCTCCGCACGGCTTTGCTATGATCCCGTGCTGGAAACGTTTCCCCGGCGCCAGCGTCGCCGGTTCAGCCGCCGGGGTCCCGGCCGAAGGAGGCTCGTCGATGAGCGATCGCATGTCCCAGTTGCTCGCGGACTACCGTGCCCGCACGCTCACCCGCCGCGGACTCATGGTCCGGGCCGCCGCGCTCGGCGTGGGCGCCGGCGCGCTCGGGTCGCTGCTCGCCAGCGAAAGCGCCGCCGCCGCGCGGCAGGACTCCCCCACCCCGGGCGGCATGCTCCGCGAGGGCTACGATCTCGACTTCTCCCGCATGGACCCGGTCGCCACCACCTGGTACGACCCCGCGTTCTACGCGCTCTTCGAAACTGTCGCCATCGACAGCCCGGACGGCGAACTCCAGCCCATGCTGGCCGAGAGCTGGGACGTCGCCGAAGACGGCATGTCGGTTACCTTCAAGATCCACCAGGGCGCGAAGTTCCACTCCGGGCGCGCGGTCGACGCCGCCGCGATCAAGGAGGTCTACGACGCGATCAAGGACCCGGCCAACGGTTCCCCGCTTGCTGTCCTCTTCACCCCCGTCGTGTCGATCGAGGCGCCGGACCCGACGACCCTTGTCCTCACCATGTCCAACCCCTACTACGAAGTCATGAACGTGGTGAAGACCGGCTACTGGGCGATCGTCAACATCGCCACCCGCTCCGCCAACAAGGATGTCTTCGGCCAGTCGGTCGTCGATGGCACCGGCCCCTTCACCTTCAAGGAGTGGGTCCCCGGCAGCCACGTCGAGGTGCAGAAGTGGGCCGACTACCCCGGCTCCATCGTGCCCTACTACCAGAACAAGGGCCCGGCCTACCTCGACGGCATCAAGTGGACCGCCATCCTCGAGGGCGCCCAGCGCGCCGTCCAGATCGAGAACGGCGAGATCGACACCCTCCGCAACCCGCTGCTCCAGGATGTCGCCCGCCTCGAGGGCAACCCCGATCTCACCGTCCAGTCCTTCAGCGAGCCCTCGGGCTACATCTTCGGCCAGAACTTCGACCGCACCGACCTCGACTTCCACGAGGTCAAGATGCGCCAGGCGATCTCCCACGCCATCGACCGCAACGCCATCGTCAAGGCCCTGCTGTTCGACCTCGGCAGCCCGCTCTTCGGCCCCATCACCCCGGCCGACAAGTACTATGACAAGAACGTCGAGCAGTTCAACCAGTACGACGTCGAAAAGGCCAGGGCCCTCGTCGCCGAACTCGGCTGGACCCCGAACGGCGATGGCATCCTCGAGAAGAACGGCACGAAGATGGCCTTCAGCCTCGTCGTCCAGGACGAGTCCTTCAACCGCGACCTCGGCTCGGTCATCCAGGCCCAGTTGAAGGAAATCGGCATGGACGTCACGGTCGAGACCCTCGACCGCGGCAGCTACTTCGGCAAGCTTTCCGAGGGCCCCGACAGCTACCTCTTCTACTACCTCTGGGCCGTGCCGATCGATGTCGTCATCCTCTTCGTCGGCACCGCCACCAAGGGCGCGCCGAACTGGGGCAACGCCAGCGTTCCGGCGGTGGATGACGCGATCAAGGCCTGGCAGACCGCCGGCAACGAGGAGCAACTCGTGGCGGCCGGCAACGCCTTCCAGATGGCCATCGCCGAGAACCTGCCGACCATCCCGCTCGCGGTCCGCAACACCGTCTGGGTCAACCGCCCGAACGTCCGCGGCTGGATGCCCCAGGCCTTCGACATCTACCCCCACTACAACGACGTCTGGCTGGCCGAGTAGCCCGCCGGATCCGATCCGGGGCCGCGGCGGTGCCGCCGCCCCGCCCCGGAGGCCTGGAGGGTGGGGGCCGTCCGGGTCCGGCGCGGCATCCGGGGGGGGGGGAGCCGGCGGCTCGCGTCCGGCGCGGGCGTGGACCGCCGGCGCAGCGCCCCCCGCGGCCCCAG